>NZ_CP091913.1:3547500-3667500 GCF_022063185.1 Nostoc sp. UHCC 0870
ATAGATAACGCGATCGCTACATCACGCTGAAAAATTTTAATTTTACCTTTATACGGAAAATATTTTTTACCCCATTCTGGTTTAATCTAGTTACAAACTTCAAACATTAGACTTAAATGTAAAACATGGTATTACCATGTCCTTTAAACTAAAATCTCCTTAAAAGCTAATAGGAGCATATATGGAGCCAATTATTGCTGTAGTCTTAGCACTTATAGCTTATGCCTTAGGATCTGCCAAAATTATCAACGAAGGGAATGCAGCCTTAGTTGAACGATTGGGAAGAAAACATCGCACACTCACGCCAGGTTTAAACTTTGTAGTACCTCTGGTGGATCAAGTTGTGATGGAAGATACCACGCGAGAACAGTTCATAGATATCCAGCCGCAGAATGTGATCACCAAAGATAATATCTACTTAGAAGTTGATGCTGTTCTGTTCTGGAAAATCAAAAATATTGAGAAAAGCTTTTATGAAATTGAAGACTTGCAAGGTTCACTCAAACAGCTAGCTACAACTACACTTAGGGAAATTATCGCCCAGAATACCGTAGAAGAAACCAATGTCTCAAGAGCAGAGATGGATAAAGCCATCTTAGACCAGTTGAACAGCACAACAATGGACTGGGGAGTTGAGATTATCCGGTTAGATATGCAAAGAATTACACCACCGGAGAGTGTACGCAAGTCAATGGAAGAGGAGAGAGCGGCGGAAATCAAAAAAAGGGCATTGATTACTGAAGCAGAAGCCGAGAAAGAAGCTGCCATCAAAAAAGCGGAAGGAACTATGACTTCCATACAGATAATTGCTGAAGGCTTACGTAGCAATCCCGAAACTAAAGAAATTTTGCGTTATTTAGTGGCACAAGATTATATCAATGCTAGCTATCGGCTGGGAGAAAGCTCAAATGCCAAAGTTGTCTTTGTAGACCCTGGAAAATCAGGTGAATTAATGAAAGAAGTGATTGCTGAAACTGTTAATACTGAAGGCAATGGTAAAAATACTTAACATAGTTAAGTCTAGCTGTAAAAAGGGTTTGGGGATTGAAAAAGAAAGATTTTGATTGATTTCCTCTTTCTGTGGTTATTGATAGCAGGCGCACCACCCCTGAAGAATGAAAAAACTTCTTATCCAGTCCCCAGTCCCCAGCGATGCACTGAGCAGTTCGACAGGCTCACTGTATCACTTGTCGTTCGCGGAGCGTCTCGCAGAGAAGTGTCCCCAGTCCCCTATCCCCCGTATTGTTTCTCTCGAAAGATTGCATCAGCAACTAGAGATACATCGCGCATTTCCTGGATATCGTGAACTCGGAGGATATCAGCACCATTCAAGATAGCCGCACAACACGCCGCCGCCGTTCCCCAAACTCTGGCTTTCGGATCTGGTTGATTTAAAATCCGACCGATAAAACTTTTGCGGGATACCCCCACCAAGATAGGACAATTGAGCGATCGCAATAAACCCAATCGCCGCAGAATTTCTAGATTTTGCTCATATTTCTTAGCAAAACCAATACCGGGGTCAATGATGATTTTTTCTCGTTCCAGACCCAAATCAGTTGCTATTGTGATCTGTTGAGCTAAAAAACTAGAAATTTCTCCTAATAAGTCCTGATACTCAGTCATTTGTTGCATCGTCTGGGGTGTCCCTCGGATGTGCATCAACACAATTGGCACGCCTAAACTAGCTACGGTGGGCAACATTTGGGGGTCAAATGTGCCGCCAGAAATATCATTAATAATATCTGCCCCAGCCTCTACAGAAGCTTTAGCGACAGATGCCCTAGTTGTATCTACTGATATGGGGACAGAAATTTTTGACCGTAGCACCTCTAATATTGGGACTACCCGATTTAGTTCTGCTTCTAGGCTGATTTGCTCTGCACCTGGCCTAGTTGATTGACCACCCACATCGATGATATCAGCACCAGCCGCTACCAAGGCCTCAGCCTGGGATAGAGCCGCAGCAGGAGTATTAAATTTACCACCATCACTAAAACTATCAGGTGTCACATTCAAGACACCCATTAAATAAGTACGCTGTCCCCAGTCGAAACAGCGATCGCGTATTATTAACTTGCTGTACATATAAAATTTAGCCAACAGTCAACAGTCAATAGTGATTTAAACACAGACTAATGACTATGGACTATTGACTGTAAAGGGGTTAATGATAGTTGACAATGCGGGCAAAACTCTCAGGTTCAAGACTTGCTCCGCCTACAAGTACACCATCGATTTCTGGTTGTGCCATAATCTCATCGATGTTAGTTGGCTTTACTGAACCACCATATTGAATTGGGACATTAGGATTTTTTAACTGGCTGCGAATCAAGCCAATAACTCGATTAGCTTCTGTCGCTTCGCAAGTGTCGCCAGTACCAATTGCCCAAATTGGTTCGTAAGCAATTACCAAACTTTCCTGATTAATATCAACTAAGTCTTTTTCAAGTTGGCTAATAATCAGTGATTCAGTTTCCCCAGCGTCTCGTTGCTGCTTAGTTTCGCCTACACAAAGAATCGGGGTTAAACCATACTTTTGGGCAGCTTTCAGGCGTAAATTCACAGTTTCGTCCGTTTCACCGAAGTATTGCCGTCTTTCACTATGACCGACAATTACATAACGGACACCAAGTTCTAACAACATGGGGCCAGAAATTTCACCAGTGTACGCACCACTTTCTTCCCAGTGGACATTTTGCGCTCCCAGTTGTACAAGACTCCCATGTAAACTCTTGGACAAAACGCTCAGGTCAGTGAAAGGAGGACATAAGACCACTTCCCGCTCTGCAAGCGTTTCTTGTAAGGACGGCAGAAACCCTGTTAAAAACTCTTGTGATTCTGCCTGGATTTTAAACATTTTCCAGTTACCGGCAATAACGATTTTCCGCACAGGTGATTTAGTCAAGTTCTTAACGCTACTAGATGCACTTTTCACTCTACTACTTTTTCGGATCAACCGATGCAATGGTTCAAGATTCCCGTGATGAAATAGTACAGCGTAAGTTCGGCGGAGTGAATTGGCTATGGTAATAGGTTAGAGGTTCAATTCCAGAATAGGCGATCGCCAACAAGTATCTGCTTTATCTCAAATCTCGGATGGACACAACACAGGTTTTTGTGGGGTAAAAAAGTCTTTTCAAAGTTTCAGAAAAACTGCCGATAAAACCTCTGGATGGAAACTTTCGCCAAATAGGAAAGCCATCACATTTCCAGACAAAAAGAATATCGGGACTCCCAAACTAAAATATCCCAAAAATTAAGCGTGTCCGAGTAGTGAGTTAAAAGAACCACTCGGTACTTATAACTCATCACTCAACACACTTTTAGCTAGCAATACTGCGAGGTACACCTTCTAAGGCTTCATCTTCAGTTTCAAAAATTTCAAACACTGTATCCATCATTGTCACTTCAAAGACAAGTTTGGCTTCTGGATGAACGTTGCAAATACGGAAACTGCCCTTGACTTTATCAGCATCACGCATCCCAGCAACCAAAGAGGTCAGACCGGAACTATCGATAAAATTAACTTGTCCCAGATTCACCACTATATGACAGCTCAATTTAGAAATACATTCCTGCAACTTCAGGCGAAATTGCCAAGCTGTGGTGATATCTAGGCGACCTGCTGGGGTCAAGATAATAACTGTATTACCATCTTGAGTTGTATAAGTTGTTTGTTCTATTTGAATCACTAAGCCCCCTGTGGCACTCATCTTAAAATTTACTGTGGCTAAGTTATACTAATTCGTCAATTCGTAATTCTTAATGGGTTACGCCCCGCTATGCCCCGCTACGCTAAAGTAATTCGTAATGGCCTAGTACAGCAGAGCGTCAAGAAACAGACAATTTTCAATCGTTAAAAGCCTTAATATATAGGAATTTTGACTTTTGACTTTTGACTTTTGACTTCTTCATAGAGGTACTAGGTGCTTACGTTTAGTAGTTTAACTCACCAAATCTGTGCTGAGTACCCTGTAAAAAATACTTAGTCAACCAGACAAAATAATTTTGACTCCATCATAGATGAGTTATTTAGAATTACCCAAGGCAAGTAACTATTCCACAGAGTTACAAAAATTTGCAATGGACTTCTTTCCCAAATGCTATAGCGAAGATCCCACTCCGCTAATAGCACTTTCAACTCAGCACTTTTAATGCGATCGCCAATTAATCCAATCTTGGGGCTTGAGGAATGTATTATACAGTTCTGCTTCAGGGGTATTAGGTTCTGGTTGATAACCGTATTCCCAACGCACCAAAGGTGGTAAGGACATCAAAATCGATTCTGTCCGTCCGTTGGTTTGCAAGCCAAAGATTGTGCCTCGGTCGTAAACCAAGTTAAATTCTACATACCTACCCCGACGGTAAAGTTGAAAATTGCGTTCGCGATCGCCATATTCCATCCCATGACGGCGTTCAACGATGGGTACATAAGCGGGTAAAAAGGCTTTACCAGAACCTTGAACAAAGCTAAACAAATCTTCCCAATTACGTTGTGCTGGTACTCCGACTTGGTTACTGTATTCGGCTGCATCCCCTTGAGGATTAGGGCCGCGATACAAAAGCCCTTGTCCATCTTGGTAATCGAAAAATAACCCGCCTATACCTCTGGTTTCACCGCGATGTTTGAGGTAAAAATATTCATCACACCAACGTTTAAAGACTGGGTAATATTCTGGGTGATGTTGATCACAAGCCTGCTTTAATGTGTTGTGGAAATGGGTAGCATCTTCCGCAAAGGGATAATAGGGTGTTAAGTCAGCACCACCACCAAACCACCACACAGGGCCAGCTTCAAAATAGCGGTAATTGAGGTGAATTGTAGGAACATAAGGGTTACGGGGATGTAACACCAAAGATGTACCCGTAGCGTAAAAGCCATGCCCTTCTGCTTCTGGACGCTGGGCTAAAATTGAAGGAGGTAGATGAGAACCCCAAACTTCAGAAAAATTTACACCGGCTTGTTCAAATATTGCACCTTCACGCAGTACGCGCGATCGCCCGCCACCTCCCTCTGGACGTTCCCAACTATCTTCTTGAAAAGTACCTCCGCCATCTAGTGCTGCTAGTGCTTGTGTAATTTCATCTTGCAACTGTTTCATAAATTGACTGACACGCGCCTTAGCATCAGTCACTGGTAAAGACGTAGATAATTTTGTTTCTACAGTTGGGGTATGCGAATTAGTTACCATGAGATTCCCGAAACTAAATTATATTTTCCAAAACAGCCACAAATTTTCATTTTAAAAATTTGTGGGCAGCACGAGCCAGAAATAAGGCTCAACTTGCCCAAACAGTCTTTTGCTTGTGAAACATTTATATGATCAATGGGCATGACTAGAATTATTTTCCCTCAAATGCGTATAGGCTTGTATATTGACTAAATTTTTGTTGTACTTCTTGATGGGAACATTCTGGTGCATTAGTCTACAAACATCTTGAGTGCTGAGTGCTGTTAGCGGTAGCGCGGCGTTTAGCCGGTGCTGAGTGGGGAGTGGGGAGTATTGAGTGCTGAATGGGGAGTATTGAGTGCTATTAGTTAAGAGTAGCTGAATATGCCAGAGTTACCAGCAAGCTTGTAGCGAGGAAGATTAGGCAAATGAGAGCTTGGTTATCCAAATTTGTCCAGCGCAAACACCGTCGATTTTGCGTTTCTCTGGTACGGACATATAGAGAAATTAGTTATGCTTCTGTAGATGATCTCTGGCAAAAGGTAGTTGACTTAACAGATGTTTCCTGGCATCCACTACTCAAAAGTACCAACGTCCCCTATGGATTAGTACCCAAACCCGGATTAATTTACCAAGCAGTAACACGCTTTTCACCAATTCCGATTAGGATTTTTGTGGAGCGAGTCAACCCTAGAGAATTGCTGAGTATCAGAGTGATGGCAATTCCTGGCGTAGAAGAACGAATTACTTACCAAGTGGAATCCACGGTTTGTGGTACTTATTTATCTTATTCAGTCACCCTACGAGGCTGGTTATCTCCGCTTATTTGGTCGTTTTCCCGTCCCTACGCGGATCGTGTGGCACGTTCTTTAGTCGAAGCCGTAGAAAAAGCAGCATTGCAAGCAGTATCAGCACAGAAAAAACCAATGAAGGGCATTGGGGACTGGGGATGAGGAAGTCAAACGTCAAAAGGCAAAAGGCAAAAGTTAAAAGACATCCCTAAAGAAAGTTAAGATTCTATTAGGTGATAATAAAAATTTTAAAATTTTGTTACGCCGATCGCAGAGAACACAGAAACTAATTACTGCTTTAGATTTCTTCATTTTGAATTTTGAATTTATATGTATGATGTCCTTGATGCCCAATCTGTTTTAGAAGTGTTGCGGCCAGTGCAAGACCCAGAACTGCGAAAGAGTCTCGTAGAACTGAACATGATTCGCAATGTCAAAATCGCAAGTGGTAAGGTAAGCTTCACTTTGGTTTTAACCACACCCGCCTGTCCCCTGCGGGAATTTATCGTTGAAGACTGTGAAAAAGCAGTGAAACAGCTGCCTGGGGTGACAGATGTCAGTGTAGACGTAACAGCAGAAACACCCCAACAAAAGAGCTTACCTGACCGCAATGGTGTTCCGGGGGTCAAAAATATTATTGCTGTCTCCAGTGGTAAGGGTGGTGTCGGTAAAAGTACGATCGCAGTTAATGTGGCCGTAGCGTTGGCACAAACGGGGGCAAAAGTCGGCTTACTAGATGCGGATATCTACGGCCCCAATGATCCCACCATGCTCGGACTAGCGGATGCTCAAATTGTGGTGCGCTCCACAGATAAAGGTGAAGTTTTAGAGCCTGCCTTTAATCATGGTGTCAAATTAGTCTCAATGGGATTTTTGATTGACCGAGATCAGCCTGTGATTTGGCGTGGGCCAATGTTGAATGGAGTCATTCGCCAGTTCCTCTATCAAGTGCAATGGGGCGAATTAGACTATTTAATTGTTGATATGCCCCCCGGAACAGGTGATGCTCAGTTAACCTTAACTCAGTCCGTACCAATGTCAGGGGCAGTAATTGTTACTACACCGCAAACTGTAGCACTGTTAGATTCCCGTAAAGGGTTGCGGATGTTCCAACAAATGAATGTGCCTGTATTGGGAATAATAGAAAACATGAGTTATTTCATTCCTCCCGATATGCCAGATAAACAGTACGATATCTTTGGTTCTGGCGGTGGTTCTAAAACTGCAACTGAGTTAGGAGTACCCTTGTTAGGTTGTGTCCCACTAGAGATTGCGACTAGAGTGGGTGGTGACAATGGTGTACCGATAGTTATTGCTAATCCAGATTCAGTCTCAGCCAAAGCCCTAAAAGCGATCGCATTAACTATTGCTGGTAAAGTATCAGTCGCAGCTTTGACATAATCAATTCTAATTTCTGTCTGATTCCTAGGCCACAACCTAGGAATACAGAGTTATTCATAGTGATAAGTAGAACGACTTGAAAAAACCAAAATATGTAAAGTAATGTAAAAAAATTACATTTAGTTCGTAGTAAGGACTTTAGTCCTCTCATCAGGACTAAAGTCCTTACTACGAACCTTCAATTATTTACACCGTTCTACTTACATCTAATTGCTAAACTTTAAAATCCCACAATGTTATTGAAACGTTCGCTCCCCAAAATTCGCTGGAAGTATTGGGTTAAGCCTTGGCAGCAAGTAGACTGGCTTTTATTTTTATTAGCTGTTGGTCTCAGCATATTTGGCGGACTGATGATCCTCAGCACCGAACTTAAGCAACCTGTTACAGACTGGTGGTGGCACTGGTTAGTTGCTGGTATTGGTACTTTCATCGCTGTTTTTATCGCCCGGTTTCGTTACGAAAACTTACTCCAGTGGCATTGGATAACATACGCACTCACTAACCTTAGTCTAATTGCGGTGATGATTATCGGCACTACTGCCAAAGGCGCACAGCGATGGATAAGCGTAGGGGGTTTTAATATCCAACCCTCAGAATTCGCTAAAGTAGGGATAATCATTACCTTAGCGGCTTTATTACACAAAACTACGGCAGCTACTTTACCCAACTTTTTTCGAGCTTTGGCATTTACGGCTGTACCCTGGTTATTAGTATTTACTCAACCTGATTTGGCAACATCACTAGTATTTGGAGCGATCGTTTTAGGGATGTTGTATTGGGCTAATGCTAACCCAGGTTGGTTAATCCTGTTGATTTCTCCTGTAGTCGCGGCAATTTTATTTGGTATATCTTGGCCATTATCACAACCCCTATTAGTTTTTCACGAAATATCGTTGGGTCTTTTAGGTTTAATGTGGTCAATTGCTATGGGAATTTTAGGTTGGCAAACTCTCCCTTGGCGGCGGTTTGGTATTAGTGGTATTGGTGCTTTGTCACTCAATATGCTAGGTGGTGAACTGGGGGTCTTCGCCTGGAATAATATTTTGAAAGAATATCAAAAAGCCCGCCTGACAACCTTTTTACGCCCTGGACAGGATATATTAGGTGCAGGTTATCACCAACATCAATCGCGCATTGCTATTGGTGCTGGTGAGATGTGGGGTCGGGGTTTGTTCAAAGGGCCAATGACACAACTGAATTTCGTCCCTGAACAGCATACAGATTTCATTTTCTCGGCGGTAGGTGAAGAATTTGGTTTTGTGGGATGTTTAGTGGTGTTATTTGTCTTCTGTTTGATTTGCTGGCGATTACTGCACGTTGCTCAAACAGCCAAAGATAATTTTGGTTCTTTGTTAGCGATCGGTGTTTTATCGATGATTGTGTTTCAGTTGATAGTAAATGTAGGTATGACCGTGGGTTTAGCACCTGTAGCTGGTATACCTCTACCGTGGATGAGTTACGGTCGTTCTGCTATGCTGACCAATTTCATTGCTTTAGGAATAGTAGAATCGGTAGCAAATTTTCGCCAACGTCAGAAGTATTATTTTTGATTGAAATACCTGAACTGTGAACTATTGACTCTGGGCTATGAACTCCTCACAAGTATTAAGCTAGTAACAGGAAATAACTGAGGAAATAGGTCATGATATTACCTGGAGCAACTGTTCGTGTCAAAAATCCCGCAGATACTTACTATCGCTATGAAGGATTAGTACAGCGTGTAAGCGACGGTAAAGTAGCTGTGTTGTTTGAAGGCGGTAACTGGGATAAAATCATTACCTTTCGCCTATCGGAACTCGAACAAGTAGAAATCACCACTGGTAAGAAAAAAGGAAAATAAATTAGTCCTGAGTCATTAGTCACTAGTCTTTTACTAATGACTAAGTGACTCAGAACTCACAACTCAGAACTCACAAATCACAACTCACAACTCAGGACTCAGGACTCACAACTAATAAAGATGCGTCTTCCTCTACCACAGTTTGACACAGGCGATCGCCACCCTAACCACATTGCGGAGGTGATTGAAACTACTTCTACTGAATTTCTGGCACAGTGTTTAGAACCGGAAGACTTGAGCTTCCCATCGATGCCACCTTTTGGTAGTTGGGTGCGGGCTGTGGATGAGGAAACAGGTAATCAAGTCTATGCTGTAGTGTATTATGCAACTACAATGCCTGTTGATTCCGTCCACCGAGCCGTGGCTTTAGGTTTATCATTGCAAGATTTGCGTGAGGAACAACCCCAGATATTTGCCATGCTCAAAACGGAATTTCGGGCGGCGATCGTCGGATTTGAGAAGCCTTCGCTAATTCCAGGTGCTAACCAAATAGTTTATCAGTATCTACCACCCCGTCCCCCCAAATTCATCAAGCTGTTTATCGGTGCGAACCAGAATTAATAGTTAAGTTCACAGAAGAAATAGATTTTTTGCGGACGTTACTGGCAATTAATGGCGCACCAGTGGACGCTTTAACTGCTGCGGCAATTAGGGAGGTTTATCAGCTACGCAAAGCTGATCGTGAATGGCTAATTAAAGCCGGACGCACCCTTAGTATACTCCTCAAAGACGATTACGATCGCCTAAGGTTCATTTTGAGCCAGATCCACCCATAGGCAGTGAGTTATAAAAAAATTGCCTAGATAATATAAGTTTCCAGTGTGTTGATTTTTTAGGGTAGCTTTTACTGTTATTGACGATTTTAGAAAATTACTAAAAGGTAATCATAGCTTCACCATTGCCCCTTCAACTCCTACCTATGGAACGAATATTACCAGTTCTTGCTCTAGAAGCAACTACCCAAGTTCTGGGACAAGAACCGATTGTTCCCTTTGCTATTTTGCTGGTAGTCATCTTAGTCATACCTATTCTATTTGAGCGTCTGAAATTACCAGGAATATTTGGTTTAGTTTTCTCTGGATTAGTTCTTGGCCCATCAGGATGGGATCTATTTCAAACCGAATCAGTGATGATTAACCTGCTAGCAGATATTGGTCTAGTTTATTTAATGTTTGTAGCAGGTTTAGAAGTAGAAATTGAGCAGTGGCGAAGGCAGAAAAACCGCGCATTAGGCTTTGGCTGCTTTACCTTCAGTGTGCCGTTTTTTCTAGGAACTTTAATTGGGAAAATTTTTAATTTGAGCTGGCAAAATTCAATATTAGTCGGCTCTCTATTTGCTTCTCATACTCTTTTGGCTTATCCTCTCATCAGTCGCCTGGGTGTAATCAGTAATGAAGCTGTCACTACCACAATTGCAGCTACAGCTTTTACCGATGTTGGCGCACTTCTAATATTAGCAGTTTGTGTTGCTATATCCCAGGTGGGACTATTTAGTTTAGCTAAAATATTCAGCTTATTGGGCTGGTTAATTGTTTATGCAATTGTTATTTTGGTGGGCTTTGATTGGGCAGGTAAAGAATTTTTTCGCCGTTCAGGAGACGATGAAGGTAACAAGTTTTTGTTTGTGCTGTTGGCTGCCTTTTTAGCTGTGATGGGAACTCAATTTATTGGGGTAGAGAAAATTGTTGGCGCATTTTTAGCAGGTTTAGCAGTCAACGAAGTTGTAGGTGAAGGGCCAGTTAAAGAAAAAATATTATTTATTGGTAATGTTTTATTTATCCCGATTTTTTTTATTAATCTGGGCTTACTTATTGAACTACCGAGTTTAATCAACAATCCGGTTATATTCAAGTTATCTATTTTAGTTATTGTTGGTTTGCTGGCTGGTAAATTTATTGCGGCTTGGTTAGCAAAACTCATATATCGGTATAACTGGCAAGAAATGATCACAATGTGGTCATTATCAATCCCGCAGGTGGGTACAACATTAGCTGCAACATTTGTAGGATATAGGGCTGGACTGTTACCGCCAGAGTTTTTAAGTAGCTTTGTCATCTTGATGTTAGTAACATCTATTTTGGGGCCATGGATTACTAGTCGCGCAGCTGTAGCTTTAACCCCTCAACCTGTCACCGCCACAGTAGCTGTAACTTTTCCACCACCGCTACCAGAAGCACCCCGCACCGATACTTTTACAATAGTTGTACCTATTTATAATCCTCATACTCAGCAGTATTTGGTGGAAATGGCGGCATTATTAGCACGTCAGGCAAAAGGTAGAATTATTCCATTAGCGATCGCGACAGCTGCGGCTCAGATGGATGCACCACAATTAGAATCCTCTGTGCAAAGAAGTGAGCGTTTGTTAACAAAAGCCACAACCCAAAGTCAAGTCTTAGGTGTAGAAGCAGAACCGTTGCTGAGAATTGATGATGCCTTCGCACCCGGAATTAGCAGAGCCGCCCGTGAGCAAAAAGCCAATTTAATTGTTATGGGTTGGGGTAAACGTACCGGGTTAAGAGCGCGGTTATTTGGCAATGTTATTGATGGTGTACTTTGGGCATCTCACTGTCCGGTAGCTGTGACAAGGCTTGTAGATTCACCCCGCAAAATTCAACGCATCTTAGTACCATTAGAAAATCTTATCACTCCTGGATTACAGCCGGTGCAGTTGGCTCAGATGCTAGCAGAAGCTAATCAAGCCCAGGTGACAGTATTAAATGTATGCGATCGCCGCACCAGTTCCAGTAAAATTGCATCTCGGCGATCGCATCTTTCCGATTTAGTATCTCATTTATCTTTGGTAAATCCACCAGAAATTCAAATTATTGCCCATGAAAATGCTGCCCAAGCCATCTTGCAAGCAGCAAGATTATATGACTTAGTAGTGTTGCCCTTTACCCGTAATCGTACAAGTCCTAGTGGATTAGCTATCAGTGATGTAACAACTCAGCTAGTCAGACAAATCACCTGCTCAATTGTTATGCTGGGCGAACCACAGCAGATACCAACAGGAATCACGACACCAGGAATTACTAACAGTATAACCCGTGTATAAAAAACTGATTGTGGCATTAATCCAAAATCTAAAATGCCCATTCCCCAAATTTGACAATTTTGTCTAACGAAGACTTTATTTTGTTGAAGATTTGATGAATTTTAAGTTAGGCAAGCACAAAGTTTAAACGATGTTTGTTATTTTGCTAAATGAATTAGCCGTAATACTCAATATAATGTAATAGAAATAAATACATAGTAAAATTGCTCAATTATTCAGTGTTAGATTTTGGATTTTCCCTGTTGTTTCTGTATTTTCATACTTAGACTGGGTACTCTAAATTAACAATATCAACAACAGCTAGCAATATTTTGTAAGTAACTGAGAAAATATGAGAATTTTGGTGACGGGCGGTGCTGGGTTTATTGGTTCTCATCTGATTGACCGACTTATACCTGAAGGGCATGAAGTCATCTGCTTAGATAACTTCTACACAGGACACAAACGTAACATCCTCAAATGGATGAATCATCCCAACTTTGAACTCATCCGCCATGACATCACCGAACCAATTCGGTTAGAAGTAGATCAAATTTACCATCTAGCTTGTCCAGCTTCTCCAGTACATTACCAGTACAACCCTGTAAAAACCGTTAAAACTAACGTCATGGGAACACTGAATATGCTGGGATTAGCCAAGCGCGTTAAGGCGAGATTTTTCCTGGCTTCTACTAGCGAAGTATACGGAGATCCAGAAGTTCACCCCCAACCAGAAGAGTACAGGGGTAGCGTTAATCCTATTGGTTTGCGTTCCTGCTATGACGAAGGTAAGAGAATCGCTGAAACTCTAGCATTTGACTACTACAGACAAAATAAAGTCGATATTCGAGTTGTCCGTATATTTAACACCTACGGGCCAAGAATGTTAGAAAATGATGGGCGGGTTGTCAGTAATTTTATAGTTCAAGCCTTGCGAGGTACACCTCTAACTGTCTATGGTGATGGCTCACAAACTCGCAGTTTTTGCTATGTATCCGATCTAGTGGAAGGATTTATCCGCTTGATGAATAGTGACTATATCGGTCCACTCAATTTGGGTAATCCTGGTGAATACACGATTTTAGAATTGGCTCAAGCTGTGCAGAATTTAATTAACCCAGATGCAGAGATTAAATTTGAGCCTTTACCTGCTGACGATCCTCGTCGTCGCCAACCGGATATCACAAAAGCAAAAACCCTGTTAAATTGGCAACCGACTATTCCTCTAGAAGAAGGATTAAAGATAACAATAGAGGATTTCCGCGATCGCGTCAAAAATAGCGTCTAGATTTCACGTCGTCGATGCTACGTTTAGATACAGGTTTAATCTATTTGTCAACCGTAGTTATGTAGCGGTTTTCCCTAAAAGAGTTTCAACGTTGTAATTAATACTTCGTTTCTGAATAAAAGCCCCAAACAAAGTGAGGAGTTCAAGAAATGCGTGTTTGTGTAATAGGTACTGGTTACGTTGGCTTAGTTACAGGTGCTTGTTTAGCTCATATTGGACACGATGTTATTTGTGTAGACAATAACGAAGAAAAAGTCAAACTGATGAAATCTGGGCAGTCGCCAATTTTTGAGCCTGGACTATCAGAAATTATGCAGTCTGCGATTCAAAGTGGAAAAATCGAATTTACCACGGATTTAGCTGCTGGCGTTACCCACGGAGAAATTTTATTTATTGCCGTAGGTACACCACCTTTGCCCACTGGTGAAAGTGATACTCGTTATGTTGAAGCTGTAGCCCGTGGGATCGGTGCTAACCTCAACGGTGGTTATAAGGTAATTGTGAATAAATCCACAGTACCCATTGGCTCAGGTGATTGGGTGCGGATGATTGTGATGGACGGTATTGCTGAACGCGAAAAAACTCTGGTGACAGCCGGTGGGGGAACTAGTGAAGATCAACTACCTGAGCTAGTACCTCAGTTTGATGTCGTCAGTAATCCAGAGTTTTTACGGGAAGGTTCAGCAGTATACGATACATTTAACCCTGATCGCATCGTCTTAGGTGGCAATAGCACTAAAGCCATCTCCATGATGCAAGAACTGTACTCCCCCATTGTGGAACGCAAGTTTGCTGAAGACAAATCTTTACCTCCCGTAGCTGTACTAGCAACAGACCTCAGTTCAGCAGAAATGATTAAATACGCTGCTAACGCTTTCCTCGCTACTAAGATTAGTTTTATTAACGAAGTAGCTAACATTTGCGATCGCGTTGGTGCTGATGTTACCCAAGTAGCAAAAGGTATTGGTTTAGACTCCCGCATTGGCAGTAAGTTCTTACAAGCTGGTATTGGTTGGGGTGGTTCTTGTTTCCCCAAAGACGTTTCCGCGCTGATTCATACTGCTGATGACTATGGCTATGAGGCTCAGTTATTAAAATCTGCTGTTACTGTCAACGAACGTCAGCGTCTCATTGCGCTAGAAAAACTTCAGCAAGTGCTAAAAATCCTTAAAGGTAAAACTGTTGGTTTATTAGGTCTTACCTTCAAGCCTGATACCGACGATTTACGCGATGCACCAGCACTAAATTTAATCGAACAACTAAACCGCTTGGGTGCTAAGGTCAAAGCCTACGACCCCATCATTTCCCAAACAGGAATGCGTCATGGTCTTTCTGGTGTACTAGTCGAAACTGATGCTGAACGTTTAGCTGATGGCTGCGATGCTTTGGTACTCGTCACTGAATGGCAACAGTTTAGCTCTCTTGATTACACCAAGATGGCACAATTGATGAGCAACCCTGTAATTATCGATGGTCGTAACTTCCTCGACCCCGAAACAATGATCCGCGCAGGATTCCAATACGTAGGTGTTGGTAGAAGATAGAAAATTAGCACGTAATTAGTTTTATAGCGGTTCTCGCTTTAGTGAGGTATAAGAACCCCACCCCCAACCCCCTCCCCGCAAGCAAGGAGGGGCTATGATATAGCTCATGTGATTAGGAAACGCTATATATCCCAATTAAAGACCGCCTAGAAACTTCTAGACGGTCTTTAATTACGAATTACCAAGCCCCGTTGGGGCGGGTGTAGGGGTGTAGGGGTGTAGGGGGAAGAAAGAGCAGCCAACCTAACCCTTGGGTTAAAAGCCCTCTTCTTTGGGACAACGGTGTTTGGTTCTTTTTTAATCCCCGTCCAACACCTTCAACCCCTACACCCTTACACCCTTACACCCCTACACCCCTACACCCCTAATGAAGAATTACGAACTACGCGGAATCCTTTCAATTTCTGCATAACCACTAAAAATCAACCTCTGACCTTCAGTTTCTAAGCGATTGAGGCGCATTTTTACCCCATCCAGGTCAAAGCGATCCAAATCAACCATATTATCTAAAATTTCCGCTAATGCTAGGCTCAAAGTTTGTGATATTTCTTTTTGGGCTTCTGGTACTTGGTCAAGCTCAATTTTGGGATCTTTAAAAGCAATCCGGCGACGCTTTTCTACAGAAAGGCTTAAAGTCATTTGTAGTGGTATCAGTTCCCCACTGTTTAAATCTGCCTTAGCTGACAGTCGTAGGCGACTTTGCGGTAATAGCTGTACTTGCACCTCGGTAAACGATACTGGCTTACCACCGGATAATTCTGTTAAAGCAGGTACAGAGAGATTAATTAGGCGTTTTTTGACCAGTTCAGCATTAAAAGCTTGGTTGATTCCATCCTCGGATAATACTATTTGAGCGATCGCCTGAGTTGGTTGCTTAAGATTTAATTTCCCACTTAACACTGCACCAAAGTCAATAGCCACCGCATCCGTTTCAAAAGACATTTCTTCTACAGCAAAATCCCTACGGATAACCAAGCCGCGACCACTCATTTTAAAACTATCGATACTGCCTTGCAACAGTTTGCTGGAGGGATAGCAGCGCACAAGGACTTCTACCAACTCGCTTTGGGTAAATAAATGGCGAATCGTTTGGCTGGCGACCGTGTTGAGCATTTTTTCGCCCCAATCAGTGCCTTTAGGATCTTGTAAACCAGTTAGTCCGCCGAACATTTGGTTGTGGGTCTCTAGAAGTTCTTTGTACTTTTGTAACAAAATGTGAACGATACCGCAAGCGATCCCGTGATTAAATGTGCTGATAGTTTGACTTGGGATAACTGATGATAGAAAAAACAGGGTAAACCAACCCCCTTTGGGGGAAGTCAAAACTCAAAACTCAAAAATATTCATTCACCTATCACCTGTCACCTGTCACCTGTCCCCTGTCACCTGTCCCCTGTCACCTGTCACCTGTCACCTGTCACCTATCACCTGTCACCTATCACCTAATTTTTCCCATTGGGTCGTTGAATAATGGTCTCGACGACTCGCCGCTTCGCTTTAGGGTCAATTCCAACCAAACGCACGTACTCACCGCTATATTCAGCTAAACAAGCTTCTAAAGCGGATATAGCGTCAGATTCAGCATCAATGTGAATAGTACCGCAACTCTGCCAAGAACCTATGCGGAAGCGGCGTTCATCTACGTGTTCAAAATTAATTTGATGACCTTGAGATAAAATTTGCCGGATTTGTTCTTGTGTCTCTAAACTTAAGTGGCTACTAACACTATGGTGCGTTGGTGAACCATTAGTTGAAGGCTGAATTTTTGGTGTTACTTCAGGTAATGGTGCGGGTTGATAGCTTCTACCTCTATTCAGACGATTGTATTCATCCACTAACTGGGAAGTTTCTACTCGTTGTTGTTCACCCACGATGAATTTCCCAGACTCGATTAAGTGAGAGAGGTTAAAATTGGGCTTTTTAAATGCTGGTGGACCTTCTAAGCTATTCACGACACGTGAAGATATACCCTCATACCCTACTTGATGGATAAATTGGCGGATTTGTTCGTCGTAAATGCGCGATCGCAATGCACTATAGAAATCAATAGATTGATTAGGAAACGTATCAACTAGTTGTTCAATTTCCCTGGGTGAGATTCCATCTTCAGCAAAAATCCCGCCAACAATCCCCACTTTGTCATCACGGTTAGGATCCCAATAAAACTTCTCCATCCGTCCATCCCGAATTAATGGCGCATAGAGTGTGGAAAAATCATTCCCTGTAACAATAATGGGGACGCGTCTTATCGGGTTCGAGTCATAGCTTCCAGGTAACTGCACATCTGTAGGATTATCAGCAATATTCATTAGTGTGGCATTCACCAACTGAGTATTTACAGTGTATTGAGTCCCTTCGTCAAAGCGTCCTGCACCTGCATCTAAATCATTAATCATCAGTACGCACATTTTACCGCGTACTTTAATCAGTTCTGCTGTTTCCCGATAGCGTAGGCGGATTAACCGTGCTGGATCTCCCGCGTCTGGACTTTCTAATTCACCGCCAGAGATGAGTGTGACTTCTATACCCATCTTTTCAAAAGCTAACTCACATTGAAAGGTTTTTCCTTCGCCCTTGCGTCCATGAATTCCTAAAATTAAAGGGACTCTAATACCAGGAATATTCAAGAAGTTCTTGGTGATGTGAACAGCAAGTTTGTCTAAAAAGCGCGGAGCAATATAATAAGCCACAAATTTATCCCTGGTTAAGTTAATATTTATTAAAATTAATGCTAAGTTTTTTTGGGGTCTAATGTTTATTTATCTTTCGGTAGAATTTAAAAAGTTCTACCATAAACGTTGTACAGGATAGGTATCAAAAATTGCATCTGCACTGAGAATAGGTATATTTTCTGCTATAGCTTGTGCAATCAACATTCTGTCAAAGGGGTCACGATGATGTAAAGGTAGTTGGGAAACAGCTAAAACATGATCAATTTTGATGGTAATTAATTGAATATTAGTCATAGTTATTTGCTGTTCGACAAAATCAGCAAAACTCGAATTTAAGTTGAGTTTACCAATACTGTGTTTGATTGCGATTTCCCAAACACTGATAATGCTTAAGACATTTTCATTCCTTTCAATTTGCGATCGCACATTACCAGTTATTCGAGGATCACCCATAATAAACCAAATAAACGTATGGGTGTCCAGTAGTTGTCTCATTCCATATACTCCTTAAAATCTTCTAGTGGTTCATCAAAATCATCAGATATTGTAACTATTCCCTTAGCACTACCAAATTTAAGGCGGCGTTTAACTGGCAATACAGGAGTTAATTTTACAACAGGTTGATTATCTTTAATGATGATAATTTCCTCCCCCTCAAGTGCTGCATCAATTAAGTCTGACAA
This sequence comes from Nostoc sp. UHCC 0870, assembly GCF_022063185.1. Taxonomy (NCBI): domain Bacteria; kingdom Bacillati; phylum Cyanobacteriota; class Cyanophyceae; order Nostocales; family Nostocaceae; genus Nostoc; species Nostoc sp. UHCC 0870. The sequence goes on from NZ_CP091913.1 coordinate 3,565,931, forward strand.
ATGTTGAGATGCTTCAGCTAAAGTAATTTGTGTCATAATTTTTGCCTAAATGAGTGTCGCTGCATCTAGTATAGGCAATTTTTATCTAAACCAATTTATCCACGCATCCCAATTGTCAACAATTTGGGCAAATTCTCTATAACCTGCGGCTCTGGGATGTGCGCCATCATAATTTCTGGCTTCTTCTAACCAAATATTGGACTTATTCAATATGGAAAAAACGTTCAGATAAGGGACATTTAATTCATAACAAATTACTGCAAATTCTTCAGATAAATTAGCAATTCTTTGATTTTGTTTCTCATCGCCACATGGTGCAGTGCTAATCATTAAAACAGGATATAACTGTTGAGCTTCACTCAAAATACTATGGATATTTTCCAATGATTCTGTGATATCAACACGAGGTTTACCATTTTCGATAGTTGTGTCGTTTGCTCCAAGGGAAAATACTACCCTACCATCGTATTCTTTGGGTAAACGATACGAAACTTCTCTGAGCCAACGATGTCTCAGTTCTGTACTCGTTTCCCTCCTTACGCCTAAATTATAGTAGGTGATATCATGACCTTTTTTGTTAGCATTTACACATATTCTACCTGTCCAACCCAAGCATTCTGGATCACCTGTCCCATTAACAAATGATTCGCCTAGAAAGCAAATTCTGAATTGTGATATATGTTTTAAATTCATAAAATTTTATGGTTTTGTAAATTTGTGTTAAAAACTGCGAGTATTCCCGCAGATATTCTGGTGAAATTGCGCTCCGATAAATTGACCCCTGGGCGAGTTGCTCAAGCTATGGGAGGAGTTTTTGCGGTGATTGGTACTCCCACAAGCTCACCCAAACCTCGCGGAAAGTCCCCTGGTTGGCAAACAGGGAAAAAGCGTCACAGTAGAAACCGATGCCCCATTGTTAAAAAAACAGTAACTCCACCACGTAAAGAACCATCTATTGCGGTTTAATTAGAGTTTAAGCGATCGCACCAGGCACAGCATAAATGGTTATAGACATTAACTTTTCCCCCTTCCCTAGTAGGGAAGGGGGTTAGGGGGTTAGGTTTCGCGTTAGCTTTTCCACATAACCTGAAAAGTCAGAGTTACTTCGAGGATAATACTAGCCTTTGAGATACTCCCACGGTTTTAAAATGGGTGATTTTGGGTTCAAACAGTTTCAATCCATATTTGGAGTTTAAATACATTCCAAAACTGTTTAAATAAAAAGAATTACACTATAAATTACAAAACAAACATAAAGCAACATAAAAACTTAGATTAAAAACAATAAAGCTATTAAATACATACAATTCAAACAATTAACTTCTATTTTTTGCTTACATTATCCAAAGGTTTCCCTTGGTTTAGCAATTTTTCTTCTGTCAAACTATTTACATACTGAAAACGTATGTTTAATATAAATTCAGTGGTGAGCAAAGACAGATGTCTAGCAACTACTCAAAATCAACAATGAGTTCAAGTACAAAAAAATGGCAGTCGAAAAAACTAATTCTTCTTCAAGCTTGGCAGAAGTTATTGACCGTATCTTAGACAAAGGTATCGTTGTAGATGCTTGGGTACGTGTTTCTTTGGTTGGGATTGAATTACTAGCTATCGAAGCTCGCATCGTGATTGCGTCTGTTGAAACCTACTTGAAATATGCAGAAGCTGTAGGTCTTACTCAGTCCGCCGCAATGCCTGCTTAATTCTTAAACAGATACCATAACATCAGCATTGTTAATTTGGTAATTCTCATGTTTATCTGCTTTTATCTGATTATCTAGATAGTCTTAAACCAAGATTTATCTGAAGATGAAAAGAAAAAAGCAGATATTCTTTTAGTTACAGGACTTACGCAAGAGTCACAATTGGTGGTTGGTGCGTGACGCTATAAGTCTCATAACTACGTTCAAATATTCTCGCAGCGTCACGCACCCTACAGAAAAAATATGCCAGTTGTGTAAGTCCTAAGTTAATTATTGGTTATTTTTTTATGCCTTATGATCGATTATGTAATTATATATTGGAAAATAAAATTGAATAAGAAAATCCCCTAATCTTCTAGCGAAAAAGCTAGTCAGAATAGGGGAAAGATTAAATTCAACAATGAGTTCTAATTTAAAAATTCAGATATAAATACCCTGGGCTATTAATTATTTCAGTATAAGACCTACCAAAGCTTAAAATTCTACTCAATCTTTGTGGCATTTAATAACAATTAACTCCTTTATTGGGAGGAGTTAATTAGATGACAATACTTATTGATAATCCCTGTATACAGGATAACACAAAAAAATTAATTTTGCATATAATTATTTAATTTTTGATTTTAAAAATCTGTGCTAAATAACTCTTGCATAAATGCTTAATCTGTCATGTTGAGCAAAGCGAAACATCTCAACGATTCTACATTTCATTCAGAATGACACATCTCATTTTCGGACTTTTGCAAGAGGTCTTAGCTATTTCAGTAAGTAGCTATAATGAAAAATTTCTTCTCCAAATCCGCCAGCTTTTTCCAGTCAGATAGGCGCAAAAAGCGAATCTAAACAAAATTTGCCACTCCCTGGGTTTATACTTAAAAGATATCAGGAATTTAACGTTTAAGTAAGTATTTTTACTGTAGTTTTAAGTGCTACTATCTATATATTCTTGATCATATTCTTTTAAGATACCAAATTAAACCCGATCATTAACTGCAAATATGTACAGATATTAAGCCATGTCTTTTCAAGTAACAGATGTATTAGAAGCAGGGCGTATATATAGAAGCATAGGCAAAATACCTATTGATTTATTGCGTGTAGAGGTTTATCGTGCTTGGGAAAGATCACATCTTCAAGGAGCTAACCCTCACGCTTTACAAGCAGAAAAACTTTCAGTCTTGGATACGGAACGTTTAGTAGAGTCAAATACCTATTTAATTAATGCGGCTCGTCCTTATTTCCGCATATTATCACAAGCGGTTGGCAGAGAACGTCATGCGGTAATGTTAAGCAATCATCATGCCATCTTATTAGATGTAGTTGGCGATGAGCAAACGATACATGGGACAGAAGGATTTCCTGTACCCGGAACTCTGCTGTCAGAAGCAGTAGCTGGTGCTAATGGTATCGGTACACCACTAGCGGAAGAAAATTATACAGAAATTGTGGCAGCAGAACATTTTATTGAGGGGTTTCATCCTTTTAGTTGTCAGGGAACGCCTCTGCGTAATGATCAAGGGGAAATTGTCGGAGTCTTAAGTATTTCTGCACGTAGTCCAGATGTAAGACAACGGCTTAAAGAGATACTAATTTGTGCTTCCCAAGGTATTGAAGCAGAATTTTTGGTAGCCAACCTCGAAAAAGATGTTCGTCATGTCCTAGAATCTCATGCCGATGACTATCAACCATTAGAAAATCTGCGTCAGGACATTATCCAAGCGCATCAAGCAACTCGCTTACAACTAGAAATTGTATCTCGAATGGTAGTCGCTAATCGTATAGATTATGCAATGCAATTGCTTCAGCAGGCTGAAAAATCAATTCAATTATTTCGCCGCCGTGCTACATTTTGGCGCAACTTAGCATCTTTGGAACGTGATGTACCTAAACCTTTGTCACTCACCGATGTCATCTGTAATTTAGTTGATTTGCTATCGACTGAGGCCACAATTCGTAAGGTTGAAGTTGTTTTGTGCTTGACAGAGCCAATTATAGTAGTGGCTGATTTAAACAATCTTCTACGGAAACTATTGCGCTATTTTCTGCAAGCTTTTGAGATTGCAAATCAAGGCGGTACAGTAGCAGTAGAAGTAAATAAGATACCGAATTCTGAATTGGTAGAAGTGGCTTTTAAACCAATTCCAGTATTCAATATTTCTCAATTAGATATTGCTCCTTGTACTTTTACTATACCAAGAGAGGAAAAAAGGTGATGCAATCTAAGAATTTAAGTGGGCGCAAAGTGCTGATTGCTGATGATGACGATGATAGCCGAACTCTGCTAGGTTTTTTACTTGAACAAGAGAACTGGGAAGTTATAGAAGCGCGCGATGGCAAAGAAGCTGTAGAAAAAGTGCTGCAAGAGAAACCCGATTTACTTATTTTAGATTACAGAATGCCTGAGTTAACAGGAACTGAAGTGTGTCAACATCTCATGTTAACAGGAATTAATTTGGTAACTGTGTTAGTTACAGCCCATAGACATATAGAGGAATTAACCTCATCTGTGGGTACTTCTTATTTTGTGAGTAAACCCTATGATATTGTAGAATTACTTAACACCATTGAGTCTGCATACGAAAAATCTCTAACTCAGAATAATCATCAACTTTGTCCTAGGATTGGCTAGGAGATGCTAACAACCAGCATTTTGACCATATGCTTTATCTCTGCGCTTTGAGAGAAAGAATTAAGTTGCTAACTATTTATTATTGATTTGCGGCTGCCAAATTTTGATTGTTTTGTCTTTACTGCTACTCACTAGGATTTGCTTAAGAGGGCTGGTGGCGATCGCTAAAATCCAGTCAGAATGTCCAGAAAGGGTACGGAGCAATTCGCCGGTGTGCCAATCCCAAATTTTGATTTTATTGTCAAGACTTCCACTAACTAAGGTTTGTGGATCACTACCCAAACTCAGAGTCACAACCCGTGAAGTATGACCGACTAGGGTATGCAGGAGTTCGGTTTTTCGCCAATTCCAAATTTTAATTGTCTTATCCCAACTAGCACTGGCGAGTGTTTTACCGTCCCGGCTAAAGATCACCGATCGCACCGCGTCTTTGTGTTGTGCGATCGCACAGATGAGTTTCCCTGTATGCAAATCCCAAACCTTGATGGTTTTATCAAGTCCTCCAGTCGCAAAAGTCTTCCCATCAGGACTGATCGCTACAGAGAAAACCCGACCCTCATGTCCATGAATTGTATGCAGCAGCTTGTCTGTATATAAGTTCCAAATTTTGATGCTACCATCTTCATTGCCACTGACGAGGATCTGTCCATCATGACTGATAGCAACTGACCAAACAGCACCGGAATTGGTATTGATTGTCCTCATCAGTTCAAAGGTTTGAAAATTCCAAATCTTTATCGTCTGATCTCCACTCCCACTAGCAAGAGTTTGCCCATCTGTGCTGAGAGCGATCGCCCTGACCGTATCGTTATGTCCTATAAGTGTGAATATAATCTCTTTAGTATTTAAATTCCAAACATTAATAGTTTTATCTGCACTAGCACTAACTAAAGTCTGCCCATTTTTGCTGAGTGCAACAGACCATACAGAATCTGAATGACCAGTTAAAGTTTTGGTCGGAGTAATATTTTTGGGAGTAAAAAGAGGATTTCTTGTCGGAATAGAATTGGGAACTTTTGGGACATCACCAGCAAATGGTGCGACTTTAAGAAAGTAGTAACCGATAAGTATTAATGTGAGTAGGAAAACATTGCTGGCTATGATTCCTAGTATCAAAGCCGATTTACCAGAGAAGTTAGCAGCTGCTTTGTGACGATCTTTTACGTTAGTTCTAGCTAGGAGTATCTGTTGATAATCTTCTGCTGAGGGCATTACTAATGGCAAGTCATTCTGGATAATCGTGTTATGAGTAGTTTCATGAGCATAGACGACACCCTGCATTCCTGAAGGTGTTGTTTTCTGTCTGGTAGTATAAAATAAATTCCGATCAGCAATTGAATTATCTTGTATTTTTTCCTCAACCGCAAAAACAAACAAATTGATTAATTCTCCCTGATGAAGGGCAATCTGGCTTTGCTCAATCATATCTCTAGGAATCTTTACCCCAGTACAGGCAGGTTGATAACTCCACAAGTCGGGGATGACCAAGTTTTCTAAAGAAACAGGAAGATTTTGCCTATCCATGAGCCTGACTGGCCCGGTGCATAAGCAAATAAAAATATTTTCGAGTTGTGAAGGCTGTAGTTGACCTGCTAAATAATAACAAACAAAGTAGGGAACATCACTGCGGCCAAAATCATCTAGTCCATCGTTATATAACCAACCAAACAAGCTCTGCTCTGAGGTTAGCTGATATAGATAAGCCGCTCGATAACCAGCACTGGGAGGATTATAGGAATCCCAATACTGATAAACTACCTGTTCGATGAAGGCTTGCTTAATTTCCGTGGGAATCTCTCTACTCACCACGGTTTTAAATCCCACGACAGGAAAGCTGGTATGTACAAGTTGACCTAGGCGCAAAGAGTCCATACTAATCTAGAAAAGCCTCTGGAGTATGAGTTGGCGACTTCAATTTTGTGGAGGAGTGTTTGGTGATGCTTCTGTTGTCGGCATTTGTTGGGGAACAAGTGTCAATCGATTGAAGGCAAAGAAAAGTGACGCGATCGCCCCAAGTAAAGTTACACCAACTAAAGACATGATTAAAATAGACCTGTGGTTTTTTGCTGGTAATATCTCAGCAGTGGATAAGCTCTGGGTTGAGTTACTCGCTACATCTGGTTGTGATGAAACATTGTCAGCATGATGGAGATGTGATAATAGCCAGAGGAGTGGAGTCGCCGCACCTTTAGCCATGAGACGAGAAACACCTTTTATAGAAACAATAGGTATAGCTGAATAGAATATTTGATGCGTGGCTTTCACAGTATCAAGGTAAGTAATCAGTGGTTGCAGGTTTTGCTCAATTTTTAGCTGGGTGGCTGGATTGAGTTCCAGCAAGTCGCACTTAGTTAAAATTAGTGCAAAAGCATATTTTATATTATACTTGTAGACCACAGAGGCGATCGCGGCTACTTGATTGTAAATGTCCTCAATTGACCGTAGATAATCTTGATCCTGTATCAGAGAATTGGCATTAATAAATACACAGCAACCATTAGAAGTAAGTATCATTTCTTGAAATTCAGGATTATTAATATTACAGGACTCCCCAGGAACATCCCACCAGCGAAAATGACACACTGTTTTTACACCCTCTGGACTTTGAGTTTTCAAACTAAAGTTAAAATTAGTGATTTTTATGGTGGCGGGTGGATATAGATTGGTGCGAGCAACATGGTTTTTAATCTTTTCCAGGTTTGCTTGTACATCGTTATCTTGACAATCGAACCACAACTGCTGAGAATTGTCTGCGTGATTATCAGGATGTAATTCTGCGTAGCTACCAGCTAGAAAAACTGTTTTGCCTACTCCTCGTTGACCAATACTTAACAGGCTAAATGTTTCTGGGGTAGTTGTAGGTAATAAGTTCATATCATCACCGTATCTGTAACAGCTCTGTAATTTGTCGTGATGTGGCAATCTTTGCGGTAGCAACATAGCAATACAGGCAGTGACTACAAGTGCCTTCTCCGATAGTCATTACCCAAAAGCTAGATAAAGATAGGATTGCTATAGTGATCCTAAACCATTTGCGACCCATAAAAAGGCTGAAAATCTGATAAATACGTAGTTTTAATGTGAAGATAGTAACTAAGAAATAAGTTTTAATTTATACATATAGATGAATAGCTTTGAATTATTTGGATAGGCGATCGCCATTTTTTATAAATCAGTCTAAATGTCTGTGTGTGACTTTAACCATAAGTTTACGGGAGTAGTAAGTTTATGGTTTCAAATCACTTGGACAAGTTTAGTTGACGTTACCGGGAACGTTCTCACCCCTAATGGGGTGAGCTAATCACATCTCTTTCAGGAAGAAAGATACTGCTCAATGGATGGTTGTTGACGACGTAGAGCAGTCATTGCTTGTTGCTGAATTTGACGAACTCGCTCTCGACTGACATTTAGCTTCTCACCAATCTGAGCTAAACTTCGTTCTTGATTATCCAACAATCCAAAACGTAAAATTAATACTTCGCGCTGCACGGGTTTGAGTGATGCTAATAAATCACTTAAGTCCTGGCGCAACATTTCTTGGGTGATCTGGTCATTTGGTGATATACCCTCATCCGCTAGAAGTTCACTCAGTTCTGTATCTTGGTTATCCCCCACTTTTAAATCTAGAGAAATTGTCCCACTAGCAGCACGCAGATATTCTCGAATTTGGCTAGCTTCTAAGTCCAATTTCTGAGCAATTTCTGCAACAGTAGCACGGCGACCCAGTGATTGAAACAATTCTCGCTGTACTTTTTTAATTTGATTTAATTTCTCGTTAACATGAATCGGTAGCCTCACCGTGCGTGATTTTTCAGCGATCGCCCTGGTGATTGCTTGACTAATCCACCAGTATGCGTATGTTGATAACTTATAGCCTCGGTTGGGATCAAACTTTTCGATCCCTCTTTGTAAACCTATTGCTCCTTCTTGAACCAAATCCAGAAACTCCAGATTGCGACGCTGGTATTTTTTAGCAACCGAAACCACTAGCCGCAGATTGGCTGTGATCATCTTTTGCTTGGCTCGTTGACCAATCTGAAGTATTTGATTTACTTCAGTTTCGCTTTTATTGACAAGATTCGCTAATTCTGCTACCGTTGGTTCTCGATCCAATTCTTGACTGAGCTGCTGTTTCTGCTGCTCAATGGCAATCATTTGTTGTACTTGCCTGCCATAAGTTATTTCTTGGTCTGATGTTAATAATGGAAACTGACCAATTTCTTGCAAATATACGCGAACCATGTCAGAACTCAGGCTAGACATACAACTTTAATATTTCTCCATAATTAGACGAACTTAAAAGTATAAATCAAATAAACCCATATATTTTCTAAAACCTGATAATTCAGGTTTAGCAATACACTGGGGAAAACTCCTTGAGGAAATCTTCGGGTAAGACGTGGGGCTACTGTCGCTTCCAGCTTCATGTAATACACAAGCGTAGACAGGCCGTTTGTTTTCCCAAAGCACATATACTAAGAGTTGGAGTTTTAGGAACTGGGAGGGAGTCGCGGAGTGAGTGATGATGAACTTGCAAATATCTTAGAACAGATAAATCCAAAAGACTTTACTTGGTCTTTCTGGTTCACTTTGCCACTCTATCCATACAGTAAGCGGCGAACACTGCGTCAAGAAATTATTAAAGACACAATCTGGACTTTTGACCAGATGCAGGGCATTTTCTACGTTATCGTCCCCATTCGGATGACGGTTGTCAAACTAGATGAAGGGGGACTTTTTGTATATGCACCCGTCGCCCCAACTCCCGAATGTATCAGGCTAGTCAATGAACTAGTGGCAGAACACGGAGATGTCAAATATATCATTCTGCCGACTATTTCCGGTTTAGAACATAAAGTCTTCGTTGGCCCCTTTGCCAGATGCTTTCCCCATGCACAGGTGTTTGTTGCTCCGAATCAATGGAGTTTTCCCCTAAATTTACCCCTGAGTTGGCTAGGTTTACCTCCTAAACGCACTTATATACTGCCAGCAGATAGTAGCCAAACTCCCTTTGCTGACCAGTTCGACTATGCGATATTAGATACAATTGACCTTGGCTCTGGTAAATTTGCAGAAGTGGCATTTTTACATAAGCGATCGCATACTCTATTAGTAACAGATTCAATCATTTCTGTCCCGGAAAATCCCCCAGCAATTATCCAGTTAGATCCATACGCCTTACTATTTCACGCCAAAGATCAAGCCGCAGATATAGTTGTCGATAATCAAGCCAACCGCCGCAAAGGATGGCATCGCATCACCCTATTTGCTTTGTATTTTCGCCCAAGCGCGTTAGAAGTACCCTCTTGGGGTGGTGTATTACGAGATGCCTTTACAGCCCCAGAAAAGTCATATAAAGCTTATTTTGGGTTATTTCCCTTTAAGTGGCGGCATGATTGGCAACGTTCATTTGATGCTTTGCAAGGAAATGGACGTTTATTTGTCGCACCTATATTACAGACATTGATTCTCAACCGCGCACCGAGAGAAACTATCAACTGGGCTAATAAAGTTGCCAGTTGGGACTTTCGGTGGATTATTCCCTGTCATTTTGATGCACCAATCAAAGCCGAACCCCAACAGTTTCGCCAAGCCTTTTCATTTTTAGAAAAACAGCCTGCTGTCAGCCCAGGTTTACCAGAGGAAGACTTTAAACTGCTGAGGGAAATTGATGCAGGTCTATATAAAAGCGGTATTGTTCCCCAAGCACAAGAGAAAGTATAGAGAGTGGGGATTGGAGACAAGGTAGACAAAGGGGATAAAACTAATTGATTATAGCGGTTCTTGCTTTCGTGAGGTACAAGAACCCCACCCCCAACCCCCTCCCCGCAAGCGAGGAGGGGGCTATTATATACCTCATGGGGTGTAAGGTGTAGGAGAAGAGACAGCCTTATTTTTGACTAAATCTACTTGTTTTAGTAAATCTGCTAAATTACCGGAATTATCTAAGACAACATCAGCACGGGAGGCTTTTTCTGCTAGGGATAATTGACTATTTATTCGGGCTTTTGCCTGTTCTGGAGTTAATTGATTACGTTCAATTAATCTTTGTAATTGCGCTGATTCCGAACAAAACACCACCCAGATTTCTGTCACCAAATTAGTCATCTGAGCTTCAAATAACAAAGGGATGACTAATACTATTGTAGACGCAGAAGATTCAGCAATTGCCTTGAGAAAGCGATCGCGCACATAAGGGTGAATAATACTATCTATCCATTGACGTTCTGCGGGATGAGAAAAAATAATTTCCCCCAACTGGGAACGGTTGAGACTACCATCGGGGAGTAAAATTTCTTGACCGTAACGCTGTGCGATCGCATCTAAAATAGGTGAACCGATAGATACTGCATCCCTAGCATAGATATCTGCATCCAAAATCGGTAAATCATATACATTCGCCAAATAATTAGCTACAGTAGTTTTACCTGTAGCAATACCCCCGGTTAAGCCAATAATGCGCTTTGTCATTAGTTATTAGTTATTGACAATTTCTCCCTTCCCTCATCTCCTCTGCGCCTCTGCGTCTCTGCGTGACTTAAAACTTCTCTACCCATTTAATTAAAGCTTGACTTAAACCATCCAATGTATATTCTTCAGCCTCGACATCGACACGTCCTAAAAAAGCATGACAAGTTTTTGAGGTTTGAGGGCCAATGGAAGCAATACAAACTCCCCTTAAAGCATTAGCAACATTGCTAGTAAACATACTGTCTACCAATTGATAGAAAAATTGTACAGTTTTAGAACTAGCAAAGGTAATCACATCTACCTCGCCATTTTTTAACGCAAATTCTGCGGCTGGTGCGATACTACTGGGACAACAAGATTGATAAGCAGCAACTTCAATTACTTCCGCACCTTTAGCTGTTAGTTCCTTAACTAAAACTTCTCTACCACCGCTTTCCACCCTAGGAAATAAAAGCTTTTTCCCTTGTAGTGCTTCAGGAAAGTTTTCTACTAAAGAATCAGCAACAAAATTGGGGGGGATAAAATCGGGTTGGAGTCCTTGCTGTTGCAGACTTTGAGCAGTTTTCTCCCCAACTACAGCAATTTTTACCCCAGCTAAAGCGCGACTATCTTTCCCTTGGACTTTCAACCTATCAAAGAAATAATCTACCCCATTGGTGGAAGTCAGGATTAACCAGTGAAAATCAGATAAATTATTGATTGCCCTATCTAATGCTACCCAACTAGAAGGAGGGCCGACTTCTAAAGCTGGCATTTCGATGACTTTAGCACCAAAGGAGGTGAGGCGATCGCTAAATTGACTCGATTGTCCAATAGAACGCGTAACTAAAATAGTTTTACCAGTAAAAGGTAGGTTGTGAGACATAGCGGTAGTTGAATGCTTTAAAGATATTGTCTCAGGTTGTAGGAAATTACGTAGCCCCACCACTTCCCCAATCACGATGACTGCTGGTGAAAGCGATAAACCAGCCGTTTGTTCTATAATATTGCCCAGTTGACCAGCCCAAATCTGTTGATTAGGAGTTCCTGCCCATCGGATAATAGCTATGGGTGTTAATTGCGATTTCCCGTATCTGACTAACTGATGTACAATTTCCCGCAGGTTTTTTCCACCCATCAAGATTACTAGTGTGTCTAACCGTGACAACGCCTCCCAATCTAAAGCTTCTGGTTCGTGGCCTGTCAACACTGCAAAACAACGACTTAAAACAGCATCTGTTAAGGGAATCCCCGCTAACAAAGGTGCAGCCAACGCTGAAGATATTCCTGGTATAACTGCAAATTCACATCCCAAAGCCTTTAAAGCTTCAATTTCTGAAGTACACCGTCCGAAAATAAACGGATCACCTGATTTTAGCCTGACGACTTGTTTACCCGCTTGACAGTGCTTGATGAGTAACTGATTAATTTCACCCTGGGGTGTGCTAGGTTTTCCGCCACGTTTCCCCACATCCAACTTTAAGCAATCAGGTGGTACACACTCTAATAATTGTTCATCAACTAGGGCATCGTAGATTAAAACCTCAGCCACGGCCAACAGATGATAAGCTTTTACCGTCAGGTAAGCCACATCACCTAACCCTGCACCTACAAGATAAACTTTACCTGTCTTATTCATTAGCCATTAGACCTCTTGCATATAGCGGTTCTCGCTTTAGTGAGGTAGAAGAACCCCACCCCCAACCCCCTCCCCGCAGGCAAGGAGGGGGCTATGATATACCTCATGTGATTAGGAAAAGCTATAAATGCTGAAGCTGTCATGTTGAGCAAAGCGAAACATCTCAAAGATTCTACATTTCATTCAGAATGACACATCTCATTTTCGGACTTTTGCAAGAGGTCTATTAGTTATTAGCCATTAGTTTCAACTAAGTTGATTTAGCACTCATTTTTTCTAAAACTTGACTAATCTTTGCAGCTTTTTGAGGTTGACGCTGTTTTTGGAATAGTTCTTGAGATTTTCTGAGATTAATTGTGGCTTCTTCCTGTTGATTTTGCTGCATCAAAATATTAGCTAAACGTAGATAAGCGTCAGGATTTTTCGGACTACGTTGAATTACTTCTTGGTATAGTTCTGTCGCTTCTGTCATTTTGGCTTGCGCTTTTAAAACATCACCCAAGAATAAGCGCACGACATCATTAGTAGAGTTGATATTAATCACTTTCCGAAAAGCTGCTTCTGCACCTGGATAATCTTTTTGTTGAGAAAGATTAACGCCTTGTTGGAATAAATTGGCGGTAATTAAAGTTTTACCAGCAAAATAAATCAGTAATAAAATTCCAATAGCAACTACAATAATTGCCAAGATATCATTTATTTGCAAATTATCTAACATAATTTTAAGCTAAAAGACAAGCAACGGGGAACATTAAGTATTCTAAGAAAAATAGCTTCCAGATGAATTGATAAAATTGAGCGATCGCGCTTTTATCTTGTAAGTCTACGGCTAAACTCCGCACCCACATCCAACACAATGCAACTAAATGGGTGATGACTAAAAATGCTGGGTTAATTGACTCTACACGCAACACCCCAACTATCACCATACCTAAGTAGCAAATTGTGATTACCCACAGAGCCAAATTAAATACAGCCTGTGAGCCTAATTGAATCGTAAAGGTAGTGATATTGTAGAGGCGATCGCCTTCCATATCGGGAATATCTTTAAAAATAGCGATCGCAAAGGTAAACACCAAAATAAATAATGTTAATACCCATACTGGCAAAGGAATCGAGGGAGTTTTCTGTAGTACCCAATTAAAGTGCAGGAACAACCCTAAGTTAACAATAGTCCCCCGCACAGAAAAAATGCACAGTGCAGCCCAAAATGGAAATTGTTTTAAACGAATCGGCGGTAAAGAATAAGCTGTACCAATGGCTAAACTCAAAACCACCATACCAAATAAATAAGGGCCATTGAACCATGCTAAAACCAGGGCTAAAATCCCCATAAGCATCACGATTATTTGCCCTTGTTTCTGGGTAAACTCTCCTGAAGCTAAGGGGAGATGAGGCTTATTAATTTTGTCAATCTCAATATCTTCTAGTTGATTTAGCCCCACAATATAAACGTTGCCACATAAACAAGCAATCCATGCACCCACAACAGGCATGATTTGAGTTACAGCAAAACCTGTAGAACTAATTGCCACAGCGACTAAGTATAAACCCAATGCACTTAAACTTGTACCGATAATTGTGTGGGGGCGAGAAAACTTCCAAAAAGCATAAAGCCACTGCAAAGGGGATGGTAATGATTTACGCTGCGAAGGACTGTTTTGAGAACTCTGAGTCATGAGTAGCTGGGATAAGTAGATATTCTGGCTAACTATTCATCCATTGTCACAGAATTTGGGGAGCAGAGAGTAGAGAGAAAGGATACAAGTGGACACAAGGGAGAATTTTTCACCTGTAACCTGTAACCTGTAACCTGTAACCTGTAACCTGTAACCTGTAACCTGTAACCTGTCACCTACTTATTCCCACACAGTAACCCAAACTTAATCAACCCACGCTCATAACCGCGACGCATCAAACCCAGGGATAGCGCACCTTGAATGGTAGTCCAACCAGCACGCAATAAGCCGAATATTGCTTGGGGAGTAATGGCGGAATCTATCACTATGTTCCAAAATTGGGCAACGGCCTGCGACCAGTCAGCAGTGCGAATATTGTTTAATGGTAATTGACGTGCGATCGCTTCATACTCAGGTAAAGAAATTACATAGGGCAAACAATACACTTGATAAATATCCTGCAAGTGTTTTTGTTCATCTGCTGATAGAGGTAATTCATCAGTAGGGCGATGACACCATGTAACCATAATGAATTTACCACCAGGTTTTAACACCCTGTAGCACTCTTGCATAAACTTGGTTTTATCTGGCATATGTTCACCACTTTCCAGCGACCACACCAAGTCAAAAGTATTATCATCAAAAGGCATTGCTTGAGCATTTGCCACAAGAAACTTACTTTTAGCACTCAACCCTTTTTCTTTAGCTCGTTCCGTGGCTCTAGCCGCTTGTACTGGACTCAAAGTAATCCCTGTAGCCTGAGCCTGAAACTTTTCTGCTAAGTAGAGAGAACTACCACCTATACCACAGCCTACATCTAAAATGTTTTCTGCTGTCTCTACCCCTGCCCAACTTAGCAGTTCTTCGATTAAATCTATTTGCGCTTGACGACGGTCTTTTTTTTCAGTCCCATTCACACCGTAATAGCCGTGGTGCATATGTTCGCCCCAAATCTGTTCCCACAGACCAGAGGACGCATCGTAAAATTCCTGGATTCGCTGGTAAAGTGTTGCACTCATGAAGAAAGCAGTGTTAAGACAAAGTTGAATTTAAAAAAACATATTCGTAGGCTACCATGTGTGTTTTTAATTAAATAAGAAAGTTTTTCTTTCCTGGGAGGGTTGATGAACTTTACTCTCTCAGGAAACATTTATTGATTAAGTTCCTGTCTTACTTGATACAGCAGTAAGTACCAGATTACACAATTTTGTAGGGCCGCCTTCCCGTAGGGTATTTTGAATTTTGAATTTTTAATTGTTTATGACTGTTTCTCGCACAATTTGTTTGGGATTTTTGGCTGTCATCGCCGTAGGAACTATCTTACTAATGATGCCATTTTCTACCAGTGATGGTACATGGAATAATCCTGTGGTGGCATTATTTACATCAACATCCGCAGTTTGTGTTACTGGTTTAGCTGTAGTAGATACTGGTACTTATTTTTCCTTCTGGGGTCAGTTGTTTATTTTGATGTTGGCTCAAATTGGTGGATTGGGCTACATGACAACTACAACTTTTCTGATTTTGCTGATTGGACGTAGGTTTGATTTACGCCAGAAAGTTGCTATTCAACAAGCTTTAGACCGTCCAGGGATGAGTGGTAGCACGCAAGTGATCCGCTCCATTATTGCCACAACGCTAATTTTTGAGATTACAGGAATAGTATTATTAATACCAACCTTTGTTGCTGATTATGGATGGAATCAAGGTGTTTGGTTAGCAATTTTTCATAGTATAAGTGCTTGGAATAATGCCGGATTTAGTTTGTTTCCAGATAGTTTGATAAAATACCAATCATCTTGGTTAGTAGTCTTCACAATTACCTTTTTAATTATCTTTGGAGGGATTGGCTATCAGGTAATTTTAGAAATGTATATTTGGTTGCGCGATCGCCTGGTCAAGAAAAAGGCTACCTTAGTATTTTCTCTAGATTTTAAAGTTGCAACCAGTACAACATTAATACTTTTAGCTTTAGGGACAGTTGCATTTTTCTGTATAGAAGTGAGAAATCCCAACACCTTTGGCTTACAAGGTCTTAGCGGCCATTTATTATTAGCATGGTTTCAATCAGTTACAACTCGAACTGCTGGCTTTAACTCTATAGATATCGGTAAAATGACAACGGCAGGTCTATTTATTACTATTGCACTGATGTTTGTTGGTGCTAGTCCTAGTGGAACGGGAGGTGGTATTAAAACCACTACATTACGCGTATTAACTAGCTGCACTAAAGCAATTCTTCAAGGTAAAGAAGAAGTATTATTATATGAACGTAAAATCGCAATTCCTTTAATCTTAAAAGCTGTTGGGGTTCTAGTTGGTTCTGTTGCCACAGTGATTTTGTCCACAATTATCATAGCTCTTACAGACCCCAAATTAGAATTTATTCAAATTTTGTTTGAAGTAGTATCAGCATTTGCTACAGTAGGACTTTCTACTGGCATTACCAGCAGTGTTTCCCCAGCAGCCAAAATAATTTTAATTATCACAATGTATGTAGGTAGAGTTGGTGTTTTATTGCTGATGTCATCTCTATTAGGAGATCCCAAACCTACCAGAATTCACTATCCTGAAGAAAATTTACTCGTGGGGTAGTTAGGGAATAGGGACTTAGGGGAAAAAGACAAGGGGAGAAGGGAGACAAGAAAGAGAATCGCTCATGACTATTGACTCCTGATAATATGTAAAAGAACAGGCAAAAAATAAAACTTTTTAATAAGTCAGTCTAAGGTTTTTGCCCTAAATACAGGGATTGATCATAAGGATTACATTGTGAATCTTTCATCGTTAGGTTTTTTTCGTAGTTTACGTAGAGATAACCACCAATTTGCCATAATTGGTTTAGGTCGTTTTGGTCGTTCTGTTTGTTCAACACTGCATAAATTAGGCTACCAAGTGTTAGCAACAGATATTGATGAAAAACGCGTATCAGCAGCATTGACTGAAGATATAGTTGGTCATGCTTTACAATTAGACTCTACTGAGCCGGCTGCGCTTAAAGAAGCAGGAATATATGAATTTGACACGGTAATTGTAGCTATTGGCAACTATGTTCAGGAAAGTATTATCACAACTCTCAATGTGAAAGAATGTGGTGTACCTCACGTAGTAGCCAAGGCTTCTAGTGAAGTTCACTACAAGTTGTTAAAACGGGTAGGAGCTGATCATGTTGTCTTTCCTGAATATGAAGCAGGTTGTGCTTTAGCACGTACACTTACTAAACCATCTATATTAGATAGATTTGACCTTGACCCAGATAACAGTATTGTTGAAGTCATCGTACCTGATGAATTTCACGGTAAAACTGTTGCAGAACTCCAACTGCGTAACCGCTATGGGTTAAATTTGTTAGCTGTGAGTCATGATGGCAAATTTCAAATAAATCCCGATCCTTACAAGCGTTTAGAACGCGGTTCAGCAATGGTAGTGATTGGTTGTAATAAAGATATTAATCGCTTACCGATTTGAACATGGAATTTCCCTTCAAGTCGCACTAACAATTCCTGACCACTGCACTTTTTTTTGTTGCTCACGTCGGTAGGAAAAGAAATGCTCTGGAGTTTGGTAAGTGCAATAAGGTGCGATCGCTATTTGCTCTACACTAATACCTAAATTTTCCATTTGCAAAGCATTGACTCGTCGCACATCTAGCCTTACTCTTCCTGCTTCAGGGTCAGCTAATAATGGTGAATTGGGTAGCTCATGTAATCCATGAACAATTTTGTGGGTGTCATCATATGGTATAATACTAGCTCCAATTTCTGCTGCTACCTCCACAGAGACTTGGTAAACTTCGCCTGCAATAGCTGGCCCCATCGCAATCCGTAAGTCTGATAACTGACTACCTTGAGCTTGCATTCGGGCGATCGCTTCGGGGACAATTTTCTTAGCTGTACCCCGCCAACCTGCGTGTAATGCTGCCACCTGTCCAGTTTTCACATCGCCAATCAAAACAGGTGTACAATCGGCACTTGCTACCCATATTGCTTGTAAGGGTACTTCACTCATTAAACCATCTGCCAAAGCTAGGGCATCTTCAACATCCAGGTTGTTCTCTATTTCCGTGGGGGTGAGAACTGTATTGCCATGTACCTGTTTCAAGCGATATGCTGATGCTTCTGGGTGCAGCATCTGCGTTAATTCCTGGGGCGATCGCGGCCAAAACTGCTGAGTAAAAAAGCCGTGTTGCCAATTTCCTAAGAGACTACAAGTTAGGTATGGTAGTCCCTCCCAATTATGCCAATCCCAAGTGTGCATCTTGAACCAAACCTAAACAGAAACTTATCCGCCAATCAATGCTAACTTGAACAACGGAATTTCGGTTAATGGCTGTGGAACTTGATCAGCAAAAATTATTAGCCGCCCTCACCGCAGGGCGTGAGTATGATTATTTACCGTTTTCGCTACACATTTTTGATAGTGTTGCTTCCACTAACCGCACCCTATGGGAATTAATCACCCAAGGGGCAGGGGTAGGGAATGTAGTGGTTGCCACACAGCAAACAGCAGGTAGGGGACAATGGGGACGACAGTGGACTTCCCCAACAGGAGGACTATATCTTTCTGTGGCGATCGCGCCTAATTTAGCAGCTAACGCTAGCTACCAACTGACTTTAGCTACTGCTTGGGGCATTGCTGATCAGTTGCGTCGATGTGGTATTAGTGTAGGGATTAAATGGCCGAATGATTTAGTATTAGATGGTCGTAAATTAGGCGGCATTTTGACAGAAACCAAAGTTAACCAAGGCAAAATCACACAAGCCGTGATTGGCGTTGGCATTAACTGGTCAAATCCAGTGCCGGAGACAGGGATTAATTTACAGTCATGGCAACAGAGCAGGGGGGCAGGGGGGCAGGGGGGCAGGGAGCAGGGGGAGAATACTCATACAAATTCTGTCTCCCAGCCCCCAATCCCCAGTCCCCAATCCCCAATCCCTTGTCTAGAAATCCTCACCTGTAAGGTTTTACTGGGAATAGAATCCGGTATGGCTTGCCTTTTGGAAGAAGGAGTAAGCATACTATTGTCTCGCTATGTAGAATTTTTGGTGAACATGGGCGATCGCGTTTACGTCAATGATCTACCAGGCAATGTTGTCGGCGTAACACCTCAAGGGAACTTACGAGTATCCTTAGAGAGAGATTGCATAACTGATATGAAAACACCAGAAATTTCTTTAGAACCCGGTAAAATTAGTTTGGGTTATCGTAAGTCTTGAGGTTCATATTAGGTTTGTTCACAATGAAAGCTCTTTGGGCAAGACAAACCACTAGCATCATCTCTTTAGGCAAATAAGACACAACTCAACTGAGAGAAAAAATGACGCAGCGCAATCACTCTGCCCATAATCCGAAAAAACACCTAGCCCATACTCTACCAGCACAAAGTCTGTGTTGGTTAAGTAGCGTTAGCCTCCTAAGTGGCGGTATGGTGTTTGCTCAAACGGAAAAATCAATAGATAACATCGTTCCTACTATTGAAAATTCCCAACCGACAGCAACAACGAATTTCGTGAAAAAAGATGTTGTTGTACCAACAGCATCTCAACCCCAGCCAAAATTATCTGAACGGCAAACCCAACTCAGACAAAGACTACGTAAACCAGAAGTTTCTCAATCACCAAAACCAGTCAGACAATCTAAACCCAAAGTTGAGATTGAGCCGACTGAGCCAGTTTTTAGTGTGAAAAAGTCACAACCGCAAGTAGAAACTTCCCAAGTTGCACCAGAGCAAGACTCAAAGGTTAAACCAAAACTAGAAGTAACTACCCCAAAACTTTCCGTACCTGATAAGAAACCAGCAGTTGCTCAACCATCATTAACTAATAAAAAACCAGTAGTTGCCCAGCCATCTAACGAATCAGATAAGAATCAAAGCATTACAGTTCGGCAACCCAAGCGGGATTATAACAACGCCTATATTGACCCCCAAGATTACAACCCTAATACTGCGGGTACTTATCAAGCACCAAATTCTGTAATTCTCACAGAACGTTCTAGTGGTTGTCGCACCATTTTGTCTTCTGGACAAGGGGTAGCTAGCGCGTGCGCTCAAACACCATCTGTAGCTAATTCCAGTGGTAAATCATCCCCCACATGGCTGAGAAGAAGTCAAAATGCTCAGTTAGCTACGACATCACCAGTCCGTTCCCTCGCTAATGCGAACAGCCAAAGCAGATGGCGTGGTTCACAAGTGAGTTCTGGTAGCGTCAATAAAGGGGCTTTTCAATCTAACCGATTTATTCCCAACCCCAGCGAATTCGCCACCACTAGAGTTAGTGCCACCCCCATTGCACCCAGTGGTGGTACACTAACCCCACCAATGGCAGAAGGGAACATCGCCCCTCGCGTTAGTACCGTAGCTTATGACATTCCATTGGCATCAGTATTGCCAAAAATTCCCTACACAGGTACATTAGCCTACCGTGGCGGTAGTGGTATGGTGTATCCCCTTGCCGTAGCATCGCCCATTACATCTTTATTTGGCTGGCGAATTCACCCCATCACAGGCGATCGCCGTTTCCATGCTGGTACTGATTTAGGTGCGCCTCTAGGTACACCCATTTTAGCAACCGGGAAAGGTCAAGTAGCAACTGCTGATTGGGTGGGTGGTTACGGTTTAACTGTCATCCTCAACCACAGTTCTGCTCAACAAACCCTCTACGGTCATATGTCAGAAATCTTGGTTCAACCAGGACAATGGGTAGAAGCAGGAACTGTAATTGGGCGAGTAGGTAGCACTGGTAACTCCACAGGCCCCCACCTCCACTTTGAAGTCCGTCACCTCACACAGAACGGATGGGTGGCTGTTGACCCCGGTGTACAATTACAGGTTGCCCTCAGCCAGTTATTGCAAGGCGTACAAACAGCGCAGGCGTTGAAGAGGGAGTAGGAAATTAGGGGTGTAGGGGTGTAGGGGTGTAGGGGTGTAGGGGTGTAGGGGTGTAGGGGTGTAGGGGTGTAGGGGTGTAGGGGTGTAGGGGAGACAAGGTAGATTATGCCCAATCCCTAATCCCTAATCCCCAATCCCCAACCCCTATAAATACCCGTGTTCTGCTAAGAATGCGGGTGTAACTTCACTGAAACTGGAATCATCTAAATATGTGAGAGATTTTTTGCCAGGGTGAAGGAACTTTTCCACGTATTTGCCAAGAATATCACCTTCTAAATTTACCAAACTGCCAGAAACGAGATAGCGGAGATTGGTGTCAGCGTAGGTGAGAGGAATAACCGCTACGGTAAACTGAGATAATTCGGGATTGTAAGCAGCTACTGTCAGACTAATGCCATTGACAGTGATACTACCCTTAGGGACAATGTAACGAGCGATCGCTTCGGATGCAGTGAAAGTCATTTCCCAAGAACTGGCAGTCTGTTGAGCATCTAGCAAGCTGCCTACACCGTCTACGTGACCCATGACAAAATGACCGCCAACTTTACCGCCAACGCGAAGTGAAGTTTCTAGGTTAACGTACCTTTGTTGTGTCTGCTCATAGCCTAGAGTTGTCCGGCGCAAAGTTTCCGGGGAAGCTGAGGCGATAAATCCATCAAGCAAAATTTCTTCTACTGTTAGGCAAACACCGTCTACCGCAACACTGTCACCGTAAGCTAGATCATCCATAATTAAGGATGACTGACTCACACAAGTAATTTGCCATGAATCACCCTCTAAGGGTTTGATTGTTCCTAATGCTTGAATTAATCCTGTAAACACGGTTCTTTTGCAAAACTATCTCTATTTATTACTTAATTTTGCCGAAAATCCACTGGTAATTCTCACAATAATGTCGAAAATTCTGAGTATATTTTCTGACTGTCTTTATTATAAGTTAATTAACACAATGGCATCCTTCACAAGTCATACTTGGTTAAGAAGGTTATTGTCTACAAAGACCCATTTAATTTACTCTGGTGTTCACAACCAGTTCGGAGTTTAATAGAGGCAATTATAGAAAACGATGCCTATGTTTATTCTTGATCTTAGTTACCCGCTTCAGGGTATTATTTATCACTTAACAATTAAGCACTTAAAGGATTGTAGAGGGTTAGCCAATGATTGAAATGAGAGTCGCTGGCATAGCATTAGATGCCATAACCCGTAGTCCGATAGTCTTGTTGAAAGATGCCTCAGATCGGCGGGCGTTGCCAATTTATATTGGTCAAGAACAGGCTAGGGCAATTATGGGCGCATTGGAGAATCAAAAGCCTCCTCGACCCTTAACCCATGACCTAATTGTCAATATTCTCGAAACCTGGAGTATGACTCTAGAAAAAGTGATTATTCATTCTTTGCAGAAGGATACATTTTATGCAGCGTTAATTGTGCAACAAGGCGAAGTCAAAAAAGAAATTGATGCGCGTCCTAGCGATGCGATCGCAGTGGCGTTGCGGACAAATACTCCAATTTGGGTCATGGAAGAAGTCATTGCTGATGCTTCTATTCCTGTTGATCGTGATGCTGATGAAGCAGAACAACAAGCCTTCCGAGAATTTATTTCTAACCTTCGTCCTGAAGATTTAATTAAACGATTTGGTAATGACGAAAGTTAAATCAGTGATGAGTGATGAGTGCTGTTAGCGGTAGCGGTAGCGGGGCGTTTAGCCCGTGCTGAGTGATGAGTGCTGAGTGCTGTTAGCGGCGCGTGAGCAGCGTGCTAAATAGCTACAAGTACAAACCTGAACTCCAAACAAAATCTAATTTCCTAATTACGAATTACCAAAACTCAGCACTTTCAACTGAGAACTTAACTTTATGCACTACCGACGCTTTGGGAAAACAAATCTCTATTTATCGGTTTTTTCTCTAGGTACAATGCGCTATCTTGCTGATGTTGAAACCGCACAGCAAACCATAGCCAAAGCCTTAGAAATGGGAATTAATCATATAGAAACAGCCAGAGGTTACGGTAAAAGTGAGGAGTATCTGGGTGCAGCGATCGCTCTTGGATTATCAGTAACCCGTTCCAAAGTGTATATTACTACCAAAATTCCACCTACTGCTGATGCTGATAGTATGCGGCGGTGCATTGATGAATCCTTAACTAGATTGAACTTAGATTATCTAGATTGCTTAGGAATTCATGGCTTAAATACTTGGGAACATCTGGAGTTGGTGCAGGCCAAAGGTGGCTGTATGACAGCTGTAGCAGAGGCGATCGCTGACGGTAGAGTTAGACACGTTGGCTTTTCCACCCACGGATCATTAGAAGTAATTCAAGCCGCCATAAATACAGATTTATTTGAATTTGTCAATCTGCATTATTACTATTTTTTTCAAAGAAACGCGCCAGCGATTCAGTTAGCAACTGAGAAGGACATGGGCGTTTTTATTATTTCTCCAGCCGACAAGGGAGGAAGGCTATACACACCACCCCAAACCCTCAAAGATTTGTGTCAGCCGTTTTCACCTTTAGAATTAAACTATCGGTTTTTATTAAGTGACAACCGCATAACTACCCTGAGTATAGGGCCAGCTAACCCAGAAGAATTAATTGAACCTTTACAAGTTGCTGATAGTAATGGTGAGCTAACATCAGCCGAAAATTTGATTTTACAAAATTTAGAAAATCATCAAAACCAAATTTTAGAAACTGAAAAATGTAGCCAATGCTATGCTTGTTTACCCTGTCCAGAAAAGATTAACATTCCCGAAGTTTTGCGGCTACGCAATCTAGCAGTAGCCTATGACATGACAGATTACGGGCAATATCGTTATGGTATGTTTGAAAACGCTGGTCATTGGTTTCCAGGAATGAAAGCCAACCGTTGTATAGAATGCGGTGATTGTTTACCTCGGTGTCCAAAAAACCTAGATATTCCTGCTTTATTAGCAGATACGCATGATCGACTTAAAGGAAAATCTGGTAGAAGACTTTGGGGATAATTCGTAATGGACTAACGTCCCGCTCCGCTAACGTAATTTAGAATATAGAGCAGTAGCATATCTTGCCTTCTCTTGAGGCTGTCGCTACCTAATAAAACTATGCAAATAACGCAACAGCGATATTACACCCCAGAGGAATATTTAGCACTAGAAGAAGCGGCTGAATACAAAAGTGAATATATTGACGGGCAAATAATTCCAATGGCAGGTGGAACAGTAAATTATAATCAAATAGCACTTAACTTAAGCACTGAGTTGAATTTTGCTTTCAAAAAGCAAAACTATCACGTTTATATGGGTGATGTTCGGTTATGGATACCTCAAAGGCGTATTTACACATACCCAGATGTCATGATTGTGGCGGATGACCCGGAATTTTTCAATAACCGCACAGATATGATTCTCAACCCACAGGTAATAGTTGAAGTTTTATCTGAGTCTACCAAAGGTTATGAGCGCGAATATAAGTTTCAGATTTATCGGACAATTTCTACCTTCCAAGAATATTTATTAATTGATCAAACCAGAATCTACATAGAACATTTTTCTAAAACTGGTAAAAAGCAATGGAATTTACGCGAGTACGATGCAGAAGATGAAAAAATATCTTTGGTTAATATCCCCTTTGAAATTTTCTTACAGGATTTATATAACAAGGTAAAGTTTGAACTTGTGGAATCGGAGGGAGTGAGAACTGAAAGTGTTGATGTGGAGTGAGGAGTGCAATAGTCTGCGCCCAAAGGTCAGTCATCGCTGATTATTTGGACAATATTTTCTGTTAAATCTGTTAAAGTGGATTTTGAGTAGGTATACCTATAGCGCGGGGAAACTTCGCTGGTGTAGCTGCTACCTTCCGTAAATACAAGCAATGACGAATACTGTTAGTTAGAGGTGTCGTAAACTCTTCAATTGATTCAATTTCGCCACCCAATTGATTGACTGCATTTTGTAAAGTTATAGTTTCTTCCTCCGTCCAAGTACCACGATAAATTACTGCTAAACCACCTTCCTTGAGTAAAGGGAGAGTATATTCAGCACAAACTGAGGCATTACCAACAGCGCGGATTAATGCTATATCGTAGTGTTTTCGATGTTGCGGTTGCTGACCAATTTCTTCAGCCCTTGCAACGAGAGTTTTAGCATTAGTAACAGCAAGTTCGCTCAATATTTGGTCTATAAAAGTAATTTTTTTGCGGGTAGAATCTGCCAGGGTAATTGTCGAATTAGGTACAATCATCGCTACAGGAATACCAGGAAAACCAGCACCTGTACCAATATCAATTACAGATGCACCTGTTTCGAGAGACGAGATAAATTTTTGCTGTGGTGCAATTCCCCGCAAAGAATCCCAAAGATGCTTTTCCCAAAACTCTTGAGGTTCGGTAATGCGAGTTAAATTTAACTGACGATTTCCTTCCAAGATTAATTCATACAGTTGCTGAAATCCCCTGTTCTGTTCGTCAATAGGTTGCCAATTAAGAGTTTGTTGCCAAATTTCTGCCATTTCTGGCAATAAGCTAGTCATTTCCCCTACATCCATATTTCACACGGTCGCTTGAGCTTCTTTCGCCTTAGCTTCTAGTATTGCAGGGTCAACTGATTCTAGTTCACCCTGTTTGAGTGTCCAGCAACGGTCTGCGATCGCTAGCATATCACCGGCATCATGTGTTACTACTAACAATGTCCAATCTTGTTTGAGTTTTGCTAATAAACTCACTAGTTGCCGACGCATTGACCAATCTAAGCCGGCTGTGGGTTCATCTAACAATAATAGGTTTGGCTGGCGAATCAGTTGCACTGCTAAGGCTAAACGGCGTTGCTGTCCTCCACTTAAAGCATGAGGCGCGGCGGAAAGGGATAAATGCTCTAATCCTACTTCGCTTAATGCTTGCCTAACACGTTCAGAGCCTAGTTCGGGATGCCCTAAACGTAATTCTTCTAAAATCGTACCACCACAAAAATGTCGTTCTGGAAACTGGAATACTAAGCCAGCTAATTGTTGTAGTTGTTCAGCAATGAGTTCTTGTTCTCGCCAAAAAACCTTACCGGATGTGGGTTCAGCCAGTCCAGACAATATCTCTAGTAAGGTACTTTTACCAGAACCACTAGGGCCAATAATCAAACATAGCTGTTGGGGTGGTAATTCCAAGTTGACCGATTTGAGAATTGCCGTTGGGCAAGCTGTGGGATGATACGTTAGATTTCTGAGATAGAGCATTTGTTAAGATTACCAAAAAGTTGGCGAAGAACTCACTAATTAAGATTAACTACAACCAGAACACCTAGAAAATTCGGACAGGGTTCATAGAGTATTTTTCATGAAAATTCCAACTCAAGCAGTCACAATCATCTTTATTTTCTCATTTTGACAAATTCAGCCATTAGTAATAGCTACAACAAATATGGGAACTTAGAAAAATTACTCATGTCAACTGTATAGACTATTCTGACTTAAAAAAAGGTCATTTTTAGTTAACTTTTTTCTGCATTTTAAGTAACATATAGAACCATTTCAACCGCAATTTTTCTGAGGCTAGTAATGAATAAAAAGTTCTTTTCTCCTCAAACGCTAAGATTTTCCCAATTAACTAGACTAGCTCAGGCGACTTTTGGCGTGGCGATCGCACTAAATCTTTGGGTAAGTCCAACTTTCGCTGGTGATCCGTTTCGTACTAGTGAGCCGCGTAAGATTGGCGACAACACAGAAGCGGCCTTTAAAGCAGTTTTTTACAAAGGTGACTATCCAGCCGCAGAACGTTATCTCAAACAAGCAGTATCTAGCGAATCAAATGAACCCCTAGCTTATGCGATGAAGGCATCTTTAGCATACATGAAGGGAGATTTGGCAGGACTAGACAATTTCAGCCAAAAAACTCTAGAAACTGGGCAAAAATTGATTGCTACTGACGAATTACGGGGTAATATATACAGTGCTGTCGGGCATTTTTTGTCAGGAGCAGTCATTCTTACCCGTGAAGGGACAATCAAAGGCGCGCCCAAAGCCTTAACTCGGCTCAGACAAGTTTATCAACATCTAGATAAAGCTGAGGCTATTTCTCCTAAAGACCCAGAACTCAACTTGGTTAAGGGTTACATGGATTTGATGCTGGCTGTTAGTTTACCCTTTGCTAATCCAGATGAAGCAATTGAACGTTTAGAAACCAATGCAGCACCTGAATATTTAGCTCATCGGGGGATTGCGATCGCCTATCGTGACTTAAAACAATACTCTCAAGCCTTAGATTACGCCAACCGCGCCATAAAAGTTGCAGCAGACAACCCAGAGTTGTATTATCTAAAAGCCCAAATTCTTAAAGAACAGGGTACAAAAGACCAAAACCAGCCACTAATTAAAGAAGCGATCGCTAATTTTGACAAAGCCTTAACCAAAAAATCTCAACTCCCCGGAGATTTGGTAAAACAAATCGAACGTGAACGCAATAGTGCAGTAAATAGTTTAAATAAATAATTCAAGTGGGTGATGAAAGGAATGGGAATTGAGCATGGGTAGAAAAAAGTTAAAAGTTAAAATATCTTTTCCTTTTACCTTTTTACTCCCCAGTCCCTAATCCCCAATCCCCAATCCCCAATCCCCAATCCCCAATCCCTAATAACCAAGATGTACATTCAATTTCGTGAAGTTAATCAATTTGATGTTTGGATTTGGCTGAAATTTAGTACAGTCCCTTCTCAACGTGAAAAACAGTATATAGAAGAAGTATTTAATTCCTGGTTTTACTTAGGAAAATTAGGTGGGTTTAATGCTGAAAACCTGCAAGTGCAGGAAACAGGGCTAGATTTAAGTTATATGGATTATGACACCCAAGGTTATGACAAAAGCCTACTGGCGTTAATGCACAACATGGGTGAGTTTGAGTATGAAGGAGAGTGGGGACGTTGTTGGTTTGACTTGGGGACAAGTGATGCGATCGCTTTAGATATTTTAATCAATGCTCTCACCCAAATCAGTCAAGAATACGTCACTATTGAAGCCTTGTATATTGGTGGCGAAAATGAAGATTGGCCTGTAGAAGATAGTGATAGTCGTACTTACTCTATTTACGATAATTAATTAGACACAATGGGTAAACACAATGAAATCCGGGTGATAGCCTTGGGGCTAATTCAGGATGAAAAAAGAATTTTTGTTTCTGAAGGTTATGACCCCGTAAAACAATCAAAATTTTACCGTGCTTTGGGTGGTGGTGTTGACTTTTGTGAAACTAGCTTGGAAGCTTTAAAACGAGAATTCCAAGAGGAAATCCAAGCTGATTTAACTAATATTCGCTACTTAGGTTGTATAGAAAATATATTTATATACAATGGTCGCAAAGGACATGAACTCATTCAACTTTACCAATGTGATTTTGCCGATTCTAAATTTTATCAATTAGAAAGTTTAGTATTTTCGGAATCTGAACACCATCAACATACAGCACTCTGGATAGATATTGCCCGCTTCACATCAGGTGAACTGAGATTAGTCCCAGAGGAATTTTTTAATTATTTATAAATAAAATTTATACACTAATCATATCTATGCTTTTTAGATTTAATCACTTCAATTACATCATCATGACGCTGACCTTCAATAACGTCATTTAAATGAATTTTCCCGTCAATATATTGCAAATGAACGCGCCATCCAGATAATTTATCGATATCAGCACGGTATACTGCCTGCTTAATACCTTTTACTTTACGAAGTCTTGTTTTTGGAAATGTTCTAGTTCTATGACATTCATTATCTTCCAGTTCTGCCAAAGCTTCTAGAAAATCTATTTTGAGATTATCCGGTAAAATCTCCATAGCTTCATGAATAACACCATGCTCATCTAGAAGTGGTTTAATACGTGACATTAGCTAGAACTAACCTCAATTTCTTGATGTTTGACGCTAAAGTCTTGGTAGAGAGACTCTGCAATTGCAGCATATGCAATTGCAGCATCTTCAGTATGGACAACCCTAAATAATGTAATTACTGTAGTGTCAAAGATTGGGTCATCATCAATAGTCAGAATCAATCTGATATCTTTATCAATAATTAAGGCGTATAGCGAAGAATCATAATCATCACTAAGCTTAATTTCTTTGAGTTTAAAAGCCTGGTTTTCTAATAATTTTTTGTTTTTTGAGAGAATTTCAACGTAGCGATTTAATTTCTTAATAATTTTAAATTTTTCTTTATTTTTAAACCTGTATAAATCTTGCTCAAAATCTTTTGTCGATTCAATAAGTATTTCCATTTAACTGATTCCAGACCTGAAATACTAAACTTATTTCAAATTTAACTTATATAGCGGTTATTAGTCTAGTTCAAGTCTAGTTCAGTACACTAGAAGAGAGCAATTCTACTGATAAAGCGAATTGCGGGAAGCTCAAAAGCCCAACCGCAAAGGAAAAAATGTCTCGGTAATTGGTGCCATTAGCTTGAAAGGACTGCTCACCCCATGAAGTGATTTAGGTTCTATCGATGCCTTGACCTTTGATTGTCTTACTCATGCGTAATTCCTCTCCAACTAGTGCCTCGTAGAGAAGATGGAGAGGAATAGGCGCGATAAGTTGAATTTTTTAAGTAGCACTAGCTAATTTACTTTCAATGTCTGTTAGCTGTACAGCCCCAGAATAGTTTTGACCATTCATCACAAAGAAGGGTGTACCGGGAACTCCTAATTGTTGAGCTAGCTGCATATCTTGTTTAATGCTAGGCTCGGCAAGTAGGCGATCGCTGTTAAACTTCTCTATATCTAGATTTAGTTTCTTGGCAATATCTAAATATAAAGTTTCTCCCAATTGCTGTTGATTGGTAAACAACCCATCATGATATTCCCAAAACTTGCCCTGCTGATTTGCAGCCCAAGCGGCTTTTGCAGCTGATAGGGCTTCAGCATGATTTGGTAAAGGTAAATTTTTATAAACTAATGTCACCTCATTTCGATGCTTGACTAGCAACTCATGCAATTTTTTATGAGCCTCAGCACAGTAGGGACATTGAAAATCAGAAAATTCTATTAATACGTTTTTTGCGGGTATCGTTCCCATCGTGGGAGAATTAGCAATCACCGCTTTTGGATTAGCTTGCAAATCCTCTAAAAATACCTGTCGTGATTGATTGACTTGCTGTTGTTGCTGTTGCTGATATGCTTGGACAGATTCAATAATTACTTCTGGGTGTTTGCGGAGAACTTCTAAGACTTGCTGTTCTAGTTGAAGACTAGGATAATTGGCTGCTTGTACAGGGAATGACCAGCTTAGGAATAAGCAAAGTAAGCTGATTATTAGGTAGATGCGTAAATACCGAAACAACTGACCCATAGAAAAATACTTGATAATTAACTTTCTTTGACTCAGCACGCTGCTCACGCCCCGCTACCGCTAACAGCACACTGCTCAACGCCCCGCTACCGCTAATACAACTCAGAACTCAGCACTCACAACTCAGCACCGGCTAAACGCCGCGCTACCGCTAACACAACTCAGCACTCAGCACTCACAACTCAGCACTCACTCAGCACTCTCAAGACCCTGTTGGTACTGCTTGCGGTTGCAAATAACCAATTAAATCTTGAATTCCCTTTTGTAAATACCGCGTTACTGTCATAGGGCTAGTACCAATACTTTTGGCGGCATCCTTACGGGACAATTCTTTCAAAAATACCATTTCTACGGCTTGGCGGGGCTTTTCTTCTAACATATTAATTGCCCCTTGAAGTTGTTGCCGTTCTTCGTTTTGCTGCTGTAAAGCTGTAGAACGGGGACAAGGAAGTGCTTCACCCAAGGTAATTTGGCAATCAACATAGTGAACGGCTGTAGCATCCAAACTCAAAGGCATCCGATTTTGGGCGGCTAACTTGGTTTCTTGCCATTCTTGTACAGAGACCTTAAGTTCCTTAGCAATTTCTGAATCCTTTGGAGGACGACCTAAAGAGACTGCCAAATCTTTACGGACTTTTTGCCCTTCATTGTACAGTTCTTGCCAACGGCGGGGGATCTTTAATAGAGTACTGCGATCGCGCAAGAAATGCAGCATTTCACCGCGAATATATGGCACAGCAAAGGAACTAAAAGCGTATCCTTGACTGGGATCAAAACGCTCAATCGCCCTGATTAAACCAAAATAACCAATTTGTTCTAAATCTTCATAAGGTTCATTACATTGATGACTAAATTTATGAGCCATCTTTCTCACTAGTCCAGTATGTAACTGAACTAGTTGATTACGAAGTTTAATAGAAGGATTGTGGTGGTATAAGTGCAATAACTCCATACCATCAATTTGCATAGAGGACTCACTTGCTGCCATATAAAAATTCCTTTGTTGTAACTCCTTTTTTTGCCAAAATGGAGCTGCTTATCTCTTTAAATCTGTAATTATTTTCCTTAGACAAGGCTGATTAAACCATCGTCGTTTCACTGAAATTATTGGTGGGACATCTCCATTATTCAGTATTTTTACGCATGATTTATATCTACTATTTATTGCAGGCTGTTTTGTTTTTTAAAATAAAAATTACTCTTTCAATAAAGTTTATTTTTCGCAACAAAGCTAGCTATTTATGCTGAAGAATGCTTGACTAAGCCCACTGAGAAAATCAAAATTCAAAAGAATAAAATTAAGTGCTAGTCAGGACTTTAGCTAGGTGATTTGTACAAATTAAATGTGGAACATCTCACCGTCTATGTATTGTTGATAGTTTTTATGACTACTATGAAATGAATGCTCCAGCCAAATTGGGGAACACCAAAAAATAGATTATCCGCAATTGATGGTTGGGTAGGGTGCGTCAGTATGAATAATTTCTGAGTATAGTTAGGTTCTATCGCACTGACACACCCTACAGTTTGGATATTTTTTTATCTGGCAGTCCCTTGGTCAAATTATTTCTAGATTTTCTGCCTAGCTAAAAGCGATAAATCTGGGTAAGAATAAGAATAATCAGGAAGTTTTCCTAAAAAATTAGTCTTGCCATATCCATATGAGTAATACCAGCAATTTTCGCGAAGCTTTCCGTAAAGCCCAGTCTCATGCCCTAGTAGGCCCTAATGTCATTGCCAACGCCCTGCCTTATGTTGGTGGGGGTCTGATACTTACAGCATTGGGAACTTACGGTGGTCTGGGTGTTATCCGTACCAACCCTGGAATATTTTTCCCCACCTTTATTGCTGCAATCATTGTAGAGTTAATACTGTTTTTTGTTGCCCAAAATGTCGCTGAAAAAGGTAACAAAAGTCTGGCATTGCCACTTTTAGCTACCTATAGCTTGTTGTCGGGATATACCCTGAGCGGTTTAGTGTTTATGGCCTTGAAAACTGAAGGTGTTGGCATCCAAGGCATTGGTTTAGCAGCCCTTGGTTGTGGTGTCACCTTCATCGTTGCTCGCCCAATTGGTTCAAATCTCTCAGAGCAAGATGGCATGGCTTTGACCAAAACCATCTCTCTCGGCATTATTGCCTTGGTGGTTGTTTGCCTCACTCAATTTGTCTTGGCCTTGTTTGGTGTTTATACACCTAATTGGTTAGAAATTGCCATTTCCGGTTTAGGGGTATTTCTCTTTGCTGGCGCATCAGTTGTAGATTTTTACATCTTGCCTCGTACATACCGTAATGACCAATATCTACCTGCGGCTTTATCGATTTATCTGACTTACATCAACCTGTTCATCTTTATTTTGCGCTTACTCATCGCCATAAATGGCCGTCGTTAAGCACTATCGTACTTATGCTGAGAACCTCCGGCTTCTAGCCGGGGGATGAAAGCTAATTGTCTAATTTATTAGACAACATGATAAAATCAAATAGCGTGAATATAGGATGAAAAACTCCGTAACAAAAACGTATTCACGCGTTTCACCTAACATTCAAGTAGCCATACAACTAGATTTAATCTAGTCGAGGTGGGTAGGGCATTTTGACAGTGCCAAAGCTAATTGAGTTATTTAACAATCAATTAGTAAACGTTGCGGAGAGGGTCTTTCAGACCCCGTAGCAACATCAGTTTATAATCCTCCTGACTTCCAGTCGGAGGAAATGTCAATCAGTAAATATACTTAACAAGTTATAAACCGTAGTTACAACATCAGCAATTACGGTTTTTTCTTGATTCAAAATATCAATAAGGCAGAAGGTTGGAAAATTTCGGGGAGAAGTCAAAGCTAGAATCCGAAAGTCAAATACAATAAATACCAATATCTCAAAATTTGTCCGCAACGATTTACTTCAAGCCAGCACAATGGATGTATTAGAACTTAAACGCGAAATCGAAACGTTGTCTAGTCGCCTGGGCAAGACCCAGGACTATCTTTGACGTACCTGCACTGACAGCTAAAATTCACGACCTAGAACAAATAGCAGCACAGCCAGAATTTTGGGATGACCAAACTACAGCCCAAAAAACGCTGCAAGAACTCAATGACCTAAAAGACCATCTAGAACAGTATCGTCAGTGGCACGTCAGCTTGGACGATACGAAGGCAGTGGTTGAGCTTTTAGAACTGGAAACCGATGAAGCATTATTAAAAGAAGCCGAGTCTACCATCAGCAACTTGAATCGTGACCTCGACCAGTGGGAATTACAACAATTGTTGTCTGGCCCCTATGATGCAGAAGGGGCGGTATTGACCATCAACGCTGGGGCTGGTGGTACAGATGCTCAAGACTGGGCATTTATGCTGTTAAGAATGTATACCCGTTGGGCAGAAGCGCATGGTTATAAGGTAGCTTTAGCTGAAGAGTCAGAAGGTGACGAAGCCGGCATTAAATCAGCCACCTTAGAAATTACTGGTCGCTACGCTTACGGCTATTTGCGTTCAGAAACAGGTACACATCGACTTGTACGAATTTCACCTTTTAATGCTAATGGTAAACGCCAAACTAGCTTTGCTGGGGTGGAGGTGATGCCGCAGATAGATAGTAAAGTGCAGTTGGATATCCCTGACAAGGATTTGGAAATTACTACAACTCGGTCTGGTGGTAAAGGTGGACAGAACGTCAACAAAGTAGAAACAGCAGTGCGGGTAGTTCACCTACCGACAGGAATTGCTGTGCGCTGTACAGAAGAACGTTCTCAGTTGCAAAACAAAGAGAAAGCCCTAGCCAGACTCAAAGCCAAGTTGTTAGTGATTGCCCAAGAACAACGCGCTCAAGAAATTGCCGAAATTCGCGGTGATATGGTAGAAGCTTCCTGGGGAAACCAAATCCGTAACTATGTATTTCACCCTTACCAGATGGTAAAGGATTTACGTACCAATGTGGAAACAACTGCGATCGCTGACATAATGAACGGCGAACTGGATATGTTCATCCAAGCCTATCTACGCCAGGAAAACCAACTTGTAGAATCGGTGTAATTGGGGCATAGGAGATGGGGCGATATGGGGCATCGGTAAAAGCTCAAACAGATTATTCCTGTCACCTGTCACCTGTTCCCAGTCCCCTAATCTTGCGATATAACTGCTGGCAAACTGTTACATTTATATATAAAAGAACTTGTTATTTAATTTATGAGCAATTCTCCTACAACAGAAAATCAACCCAGCTACGTCAAACTGGCGATGCGAAATATGGTGCGGAAGGGTGGTACTTCTTTGAAGCATTTCCTGCTCACCACAGTAGGACTATTAGTGGTTTTTGTCGGTTTAGCTTACCTCACACACTAAACAAACCATTTCATTAATTCGTAGCGAATCCTCCGCGTACCTCCGCGCCTCCCTCTGCGTAACTTCGCGTTGAAATTTCCCTCTTCAATTCGCCACGATGCTAAACCCTTATAAGGAAATTTTGCAGTTGGTAGAATTCGACCTTGATGTACAAGATATTTTTTGCGAGTCTTCCCCTGAAGAAGCTGTCAAATCTCACTATCTTCAGAACCAAATTGCACCTGAAACGTGGGAAAACTGGTTTAATTGCTGGTTAGAGATTCTGCAACCCCATCTACCGCCAGCGTCTAGTTATGAAATTGGGCTGCGTTTGACTGATGATGCAGAAATTCAAGAACTGAACGCCCAGTATCGTCAGCAAAATAAGCCAACAGACGTTCTGTCATTTGCAGCCTTAGAAGTAGATTTTCCAGAAGTGGCGGAAATGTCCCTTGCGCCTTTGTATTTAGGGGATATAGTTGTTTCAGTAAACACGGCACAACGTCAAGCTCAACAACAGGAACATAGTTTATCTACTGAGTTTGCTTGGTTGGTAGCTCACGGCTTACTGCATCTGTTGGGCTGGGATCATCCTGATGAGGAAAGTTTAATGGAAATGTTAAAGCAGCAAGTAATTTTACTGGGGTCAATTGGTATTCATATAGACATAGAATATTAAATATTTTTGTGTCTATAAGTGTGAAATTTAGACGAGCCTAATATAATACTTCTGTAAAAAAGTGAGTTAAAGTTTGTTGCAATAGTAAAATAATCACAGATTCTCCGTATATTTACCTTAGCCTACTGATTTTAAGCCTATGTCTCAACAAATCTCTCCCCCACCCACTCAAAATCAATTATTCACCTTCGTCAACAAAGAACGAGACCTTTCTTGGCAAGTAGCTTCTAGTCTACTTGTGAGTTTCAAGTACGCTTGGGCTGGAATTACCTACAGTTTTCAGACGCAACGCAATTTTCGCATTCATGTAAGTGTTTGCACATTAGCGATCGCTCTCAGCGTCTTTTTACATTTACAACCAGTTGAAATCGCCATTATTGGCATCACTAGCGGTTTAGTATTGGCACTGGAGTTATTAAACACGGCGATCGAGTCCCTTGTAGATTTAACCGTCAAGCAGACATACCATGAATTGGCAAAAATCGCTAAAGATTGTGCGGCAGGTGCTGTGCTTGTCTCCGCTTTGGTAGCAGTGTTAGTGGGATCTGTGCTGTTGCTTCCACCCTTGGTAGTTATGATGATGTCAGCTTTCTAAATTGTTTACTCCACCTAGCGCAGCATTAATTACTAAGATTTACTTGGCGTATAGTCATAATTGATGGCGATCGCGTTTACACTGGTGCAAAACTAGTGACAATTAAACACGGTGAGAGTAAAAATTAGGAGCTATTATAGGCTGTGATTATAGTTATCGATAATTACGACAGCTTCACTTATAATTTAGTGCAGTATCTCGGAGAACTAGCAGCTGAGTTCCCCGTAGCGTCAGATATTCAAGTTTTTCGCAACGATAAAATATCCTTAGCCGAAATTCAGCAATTACAACCGGATGCTATAGTCATCTCCCCTGGCCCTGGTCGTCCAGAAGATGCAGGTATATCCCTAGATTTAATTCAAGAATTAGGGACGAGTTTACCTATATTAGGCGTATGTTTGGGTCATCAAAGTATTGGTCAAGTATTTGGTGGTAAAATTGTTTCTGCTCCAGAATTAATGCACGGTAAAACTTCTCAGGTAACTCACACTGGGATAGGTGTTTTCCAGGGGTTAGAAAATCCTATGACAGCCACTAGGTATCATAGTCTGGTGATTGAACGCGAGACTTGCCCGGAAGTTTTAGAAATCACCGCTTGGGTAGAAGATGGCACAATCATGGGAGTACGACACCGGAACTATCCTCACATTCAAGGTGTCCAATTTCATCCAGAGAGTGTTCTCACATCTTTAGGAAAACAGTTACTACGAAACTTCCTGCAACAGTTACCAAGCCCCGTTGGGGCGGGTGTAGGGGTGTAGGGGTTGCATGGTGGTAGGGGGAATAAAGAGCAGCCAACCTAACCCTTGGGTTAAAAGCCCTGCTCCTTGTGGCAACCGTGTTGGGTTCTTTTTCAATCCCTGTCCAACACCTTAAACCCTTAAACCCTTACACCCTTAAACCCTTACACCCTTAATGAAAAGAGAAGAATTAATGAAACGACGACAGTTTATTGGCTATGCTGGGGTGGGACTCGCCACGGCTATAGTTCCTACCTTTGCTTCTTACCTCCCAGCTAATGCCCAATCTGGTGGGGTATCTGTACAATGGTTGGGTCATACTTGCTTTCTATTTACTGGTGGCGGGGTGAAAATTCTCGTTAACCCCTTTCGCCAACTAGGTTGTACGGCTGGATATCGTTTGCCAAAAGTCTCAGCAGATTTAGTCTTGATTAGCAGTCAATTACTAGATGAAGGTGCGGTGGATGGCTTACCAGGGAATCCTAAGTTAGTATTTACCGCCGGATCTTATGAATTTAAAGGGATTCAGTTGCAAGGAATTGCCATCGATCACGATCGCAAAGGTGGTAAGCAATTTGGGATAAATACTGCTTGGAAGTGGCAGCAAGGGGGAGTTAATATCTTACATCTAGGGGGAGCAGCCGCGCCTATTTCTCTAGAACAAAAAATCCTCATGGGGCGACCAGATGTATTATGTGTCCCTGTGGGTGGTAGTGACAAAGCTTATAATGCTGAAGAAGCAAAACAAGCGATCGCAGTTTTAAATCCCAAAATTGTTATTCCCACCCACTACCGCACACAAGCTGCTGATCCTAACGCCTGTGATATTGCGCCACTGGATGAATTTTTAACCGTGATGCAGGGTACTACCGTGCGTCGTAGTAATAGCGACACGATTAATATTAATTCTGGTAATTTACCTGATAGTAGTCTGATTCAGGTTTTAAGTTACAAATTTTGAATTGATAACTGTGAATAGCGATCGCATCAAATTCATTACATTGTAATCACTTTGTCACAATCACTTGATACTCTAGGTAATAAGTAAACATTATGTTTGCTCCTCACACCATAAAATCCCCCTCTGACTATTAATCAGCAGAGGGATTTTTTTAGGGAACACCAAACAATAAATTATCTGTAATTGATGGTTGGGTAGGGTGCGTCAGTATGAATAATTTCTGAGTATAGTTAGGTTCTATCGCACTGACGCACCCTACAATTTGGATATTTTTTTTATCTGGAAGTCCATCTAGTTCTAGAACAACAAAAATTAGTAAATATTTTCACAGAACGAGATGTAGTAAGAGCGATCGCTAATAAAATTAATTTTGCAGAGATGACCATTGCAGAACGGATGCTGCAACTTAGTTGCTGGAGTTTAGACTAAAAGCAATATGAGAGAACGCAAACGTATAGAAACGCAACTATTGCAAACAGAAACTCAATATCGATTGTTGTTTGCAACTAACCCCAATCCCATGTGGATTTTTGACCTTGAAACTTTGAGATTTCTAGCAGTGAATCAGGCTGCAATTCTCAACTATGGGTACTCTGAGCCAGAGTTTCTCTCAATGACCCTTGCAGATATTCGTCCCCCTGAGCAAATTTCCTATTTACAAACTGCTATCTCCAATTTTAAGCGTTCTTCCTGCCCCATATTTGTCTGTGAAGCCAAACATTGTAAACGAGACGGTACTATCATTGATGTAGAAATTAATTCCCATCGCATCACTTGGGAAGATAAAGCAGCTGGATTTGCGCTGATAAAAGATATTACAGCAGAGAAAACTGCGCTACGCGATCGCCAGCAGAGTCAAGCCTTGTTAGAAGAAGCCCAACAAGTCGCTCGTCTGGGAAATTGGGAATATAATCTGGAAACTGGCAAAATTAACTGGTCAAAACAGCTATTTAATTTATATAATCGAGACCCAGCCCAATTAGAACCAAACTATCAAGAACTTCTGCAAATTTTTCATCCAGAGGATGCAGAAAAACTAACTCAAGCTGTTCAACATACTATTGCTACAGGTGAATCTTATAAACTGCTTTTGCGGGTAATTAAAGCTGACAATTCTATCATGTACCTGGAAGCGATTGGACACGCAGACTTCCATCCTAATGGAGAAATAGTTCGCCTCTATGGTACTACCCAAGATATTACCGAACGTATCCAAGCAGAAGAAAAACTGCGCCAAAGCGAAGCACAGCTAGTCAACACTCAAAAAATTGCCCATGTCGGCAGTTGGGAGTTAGATTTCAATACTTACCAGCGCAGTTGGTCAAAGGAAACTTTTCATATTTTTGGCTTAGATCCTCATCAGGTAGAACCAAACCACGCGGAGTTTTTACAGATGGTTCACCCAGAAGATCGCGCAGCAGTGCAGACTCAGTTACGACAGATCATTGCATACAGCACCCCTTTCTGTTTGGAATACCGCATTATCCGCCCTGATGGTTCAATCCGTTATGTGGAATCTAGGGCAGAAGTCACTCAGGATCATCAAGGAAATCTAGCCAAGCTATTTGGAGCTATTTTAGATATTACAGAACGCAAACAAGCCGAAGCAGCCTTAGCCAGAAGTGAAGAACAACTCAGGCTAACATTTGAATTTAATCAAATTGGGACTTGGAACTGGAATGTAAAAACTGGTGAAGTAGTCTGGAATGACAACCACTATCGTCTGTTAGGTTTAGATCCAGCCACATCAGCCGCGACGTATCAAACATGGCGGGACACTGTTCATCCAGAAGATATTGAACGAGTTGAACAGCTTGTATCCAAAGCCCTGATTGAGCATACTAATTTTGACGCGGAATATCGAGTGATTCATCCCGATGGTAGTATGCACTGGCTAACGGGGAGAGGTCGCGGAATTTATAACGCAGCAGACGAACCGATCAGAATTTTAGGCATAATTATTGATATTAGCGATCGCAAATTTGCAGAACAAGCCCTTCAAGAAAAAGAAACCTTTTTACGCAGTATCTACAATAGCGTCGGACAGGCAATTTTTGTCGTTGATGTGATCAATAATGATTTTCGCTATGTAGGTTTAAACCATACTCACGAGATCCTCACAGGTTTAGATTCTAATGAGTTACAAGGTAAAACCCCAGAGCAGATTCTCCCACCAAATTTAGCTGCTATTATACGGCAGCATTATCAAGATTGTCTTGATGCTGGAGATACTATTACCTATGAAGAGTCTCTACCTTTCCAGGGTCAGCAAACTTGGTGGATTACTACCCTCACGCCTTTAAAAGACGTAAATTCACGCATTTATCGTATTGTGGGTAATAGCGTCAATATTAGCGATCGCAAACGTACTGAACAGATGCTGGAACTACAAGCCGTCATTACCCGGAACATGGCTGAGGGTATTTGCTTGATTCGGGCGGATGATGGTGTAACTGTCTATACCAACCCCAAATTTGATCAGATGTTTGGTTATGAATCTGGTGAATTAATAGGTCAGCACGTTTCAGTTATCAACTACGAAGACGACGAAATTACAGCTAAGTCTGTGAATGAAGTGATTACCGCTAATATTATGCAATATGGTGAATTCACCTATGAAGTTAAGAATATAAAAAAAGATGGTACTTGCTTTTGGTCTAGTGCCACTAGCTCTGTTTTTGAACATCCTGAACATGGCACAGTGTTTGTGACTGTTCAACAAGATATCACGGAACAAAAGCAAGCTGAGGAAAAAATTAAAGCATCTTTAAAAGAAAAAGAAGTATTACTCAAAGAAATTCACCATCGCGTTAAAAATAACCTGGGAATTGTCAGTAGTCTACTACAAATGCAGTACAGACGCACTCAAGATTCTCAAGCCACCGCCATCCTACTAGATAGCAAAAATCGCATCGCTTCCATTTCTCTAGTACACGAAAAACTTTATCGTTCTGATGATTTAGCTAACATCAATTTTGCTCAATATATTCCAGACTTAACAACTCACTTATTTGATTCATATAATGTTAGTTCCAGTAATATTCAATTGAATATTCAAGTTGAAGATGTCAGTCTAGACATTGAAACGGCTATTCCTTGTGGCTTAATTATTAACGAATTAGTTTCCAATGCCTTGAAATATGCCTTTCCTATAGATTGTACAGGCAAAATTCAAGTTAGCTTATCTCAGGCGAGTAATCATACCTTAATACTCATCATTCGTGATAATGGTGTTGGGCTACCTGCGGAATTTGAAAGCAAAAAAACCAAAACCCTGGGTATGAATCTCATCCAGGGGTTAGTCAAGCAGCTAAGAGGAACACTAGAAATTAACAGTCAGCAGGGAACAGAGTTTAAAATTTCTTTTACAGCAGGTAAAGCGTAAAGATGTTCAGTATCTCCTCAGACACACAAAAATTTAAAACAATCAGGATTCTAGTTGTAGAAGATGAATATATCTTGGCAATCAACCTGCAAGAAACTTTAGAATCCCTAGGCTACAAAGTTGTTGATATTGCTGATACCGCCGAATTAGCAATTGCAAAAGCCACTGAGTTAAGCCCAAACTTGATTTTGATGGATATCCGACTGCGAGGGGAAACCGACGGTATCCAAGCAGCAGAACAAATCTGGAATACTCTGCAAATTCCCATTATCTATGTCACTGGACATTCTGACAAAAGCACTGTAGAACGCGCCACCTTCACATTTCCCTTTGGCTATATCCTGAAACCAGTTAGAGATCAAGAACTTTATGTTGCAATTCAAACAGCACTCAATCGCTATGAACACGAACAATTTTTGAGTTCTGTACTGCGAGGAATGGGGGACGGGGTGATTGTTGTTGATGCTCAGTTGCACATCAAATACATGAATCAAGTTGCTGAAGCACTCACAGGATGGCAACTAAATCAAGCCAAAGACCAAATAGTAACTGAAATCTTACAACTAATTGACGAGAAAACCCTACAATCAGCCCCAAATCCCCTGTTCTCTGCTATTCAACAAGCCACAACTATCTATCTAGGCAGTGATATCCTATTAAGCACTAAAGATGGCACATCAATTCCCATTGCAGATAGTGCTACTTGCTTGCGAGATCACAATGGTCTGATTACAGGCGGTGTGATGGTATTCCGAGATGATACCCAAAGAAGACTAGCAGAAGAAAGCAATCTTGCAGCCGAGCGTTCCCGCCAGCTAGAATTGCAAATGGTAGAGATGCAAAGAATCAACCAGTTAAAAGAGGATTTTTTGGCTACTACTTCCCATGAAATGCGATCGCCATTATCGAACATCAAAATGGCTATTAGTACCCTTAAAGATATTCTCAATCAACAAAATATTTTTAAAGCTTTTTCCCCAGATGCTTTCGAGTCTACATTTCATTACTTGAATATCCTCTATTATGAATGCGAACGGGAATTAAATTTAGTGGATGATTTGCTGAGTATGCGAATCATGGATGCAGAATCTTATCCATTAGAGTTAACTTTGATTCAAGTCCAAGAATGGCTACCTCAACTAGTTGAAAGTTTTCAAGATATTACCCAAAATCAAAAACAGATTTTAAAAGTAACTGTTCCGCCAGACTTACCATCTTTAGTTTCTGATTTAGGTCTTTTAACTCGCATCATGTCAGAGTTACTCACCAATGCTTGTAAGTACACTCCTCCTTTTGGTCATATCACAGTAACCGTTCATTTTACCCAAAACCCGAAAAATCTCCGCAATCAGGATAATCCCGTAGATGGTGACGAGTTTCATCTATTACCCTCCTTGCAAATTACAGTTAACAATTCTGGAGTAGACATTCCCACACAAGAACAATCTCATATTTTTGAACCTTTCTATCAAATCTCTCAAAATACAACAAAAGACCAGTTATCAATTTTTGACGCATCTTACCAACTTCCTCAAGGTGATTCCTGGCAAGATAGTGGTACAGGTTTGGGGTTAGCATTGGTTAAAAAGTTAGTGGAATATCTCCAAGGCACAATTGAAGTTAAGAGTGGTAACGGTTTGACAAGTTTTACGATTCAGTTGCCTTTAAGATTTTCAAAGTAACGTAAACTTCTTACATAAATGCTGAAGCTGTCATGTTGAGCAAAGCGAAACATCTCTTAGATTCTACATTTCATTCAGAATGACACATCTTATTTTTGGACTCTTGCAAGAGGTCTAGTGTTTTGATATACAATCTTGATGCTCTGAGAGAATATTTTATCTATCTAATGGCAGAATTGCAGTGTAGGCGATAAATACTAAATAAATAACTATTCCGATCACCTGACGAACTGGAATTTTAAATCTACCCGTTACTATCTAGCAACGGGAGATTTTTTTTATAAATATAAAATTATGTGCCTAGATGTAGCTTGGGTTGAGGCTTTGCGTAGGTGCAGCCTTATCGGTAGATTAACCCAAAATTGATAACGGTGTTGGGTTTTCATGGTCAACATAATTCGTAATTGATAATGGACTAACGTCCCGCTACGCTCTAAGCGCAGCTATGCCGCAGGCTTTACGTAATTCGTAGTTACAATCAGTAGTGGCTTGCACCCTCTTTAATTACGAATTACGAATTACGAATTAGTAATTATTTAGTCAAGGGTTACAGTACATACATTGAGCAGGATTGGCAAATTTTTGACCATTAGGAAATAATTGTTCTTGTCTAAAACCACATTTTTTACATTGATATATGACTGTATGGATTAATGTAGTTGGCGTATGACAAACTTCACAGGGTAATCCGGGAATGCGTTCAGTAACTTCAAATCCTGGTGTTTGGCATTTAGGGCAACAACTGTTGATTTTATGTAGTAAATTACGGGTAGCTTTTTCTATATTTTTCATGCGGGTTGGATTGTAAATTGCCCGCATATCTGTCTCAAGATTTATTTTGTTGTTATGTGCATTTTCTAAAGCAAAGTTCACAGCATCTAGGAATTTTTCTTCGGTGTTAATACCTTTGATAACTTCACTACGGCAATTTTCTGAAACTTCAAACCAGACACAAATGCCATGTTTAGGGAAGCCTATCTTATGAGCAAATTCATAGGCTTCTGCTACACTTTTAACAACCTGATGATTAAAATTAGTATCTGTAGAAAATTCCTCACCAATAATTTCTAAATTATTAACTTTATCTAATAAAACTACGATTTCTAGATTAGCGTAAATATAAGGTACTATGGGATGAGGATTAAAACTACCTTCGCTAGCGATCGCTAAATTTTCTCCAGTGAGTTCTAAAGCTTTTTGGGCTTTTAACTTAGCGGCGGCGATTTGCGTACCTGGGCGTTTAATGTCTCTGGTAAATGTACCGAAAATATCTGTATTAAATTCTTGGGGTACTATAGCCCTAATTCCTAATTCCTGTTCTAATAAGGGAGCAATCACTTTTTCTTTGTGGTGCATTGTCGCTATGACAGCCACGCGATCGCTAAATAATTCCTGATATTTCATATAAGATATACCTGAGATATCGCAACTATTTTGTGATATTTCCTAATGCTACGATATCTCCGGCAATCCAGTCTAACT
Source organism: Nostoc sp. UHCC 0870 (assembly GCF_022063185.1). Lineage (NCBI taxonomy): Bacteria > Bacillati > Cyanobacteriota > Cyanophyceae > Nostocales > Nostocaceae > Nostoc > Nostoc sp. UHCC 0870. Next base: position 3,610,069 of record NZ_CP091913.1, read on the forward strand.
TTGTTCTTGAGGAACTTGTCCTATTTGGGCTGTCAGTTTCTCTTTATCCAGCCTGCGTTTTCTGGCGTATAGTTGAATTGTCACCGCCATCAAAATAATCAGTGCAAAAATCAACCAAGCTGTCAGGTCGGTGGGTAGATTATTCTTAAACACAGCCAGCATCACTATCACTACTAGCATAACTGTAGGTGCTTCATTCAACGCCCGTAACTGCTGCCCACTCCAGCGACATTCATCGGCGGCTAACTTCTTCATTAACCGACCGCAGTAATGATGATAACCCAACAGCAAAACCACAAACAGCAACTTGAAGTGTAACCAACCCTCTTTTAAAACTTCCGGTTCTGTACTTAATAAACCAATAGCCATTGCTACCGTCACCAACATTCCTGGGGTAGTAATGATGTTATAGAGGCGTTTTTCCATAATTTGATACTGATTTTTCAGTATCGTCCGTGCTGGTTCTGGTTCTTGGTTAGCTTCTACATGATAGATAAATAGACGTACCAGGTAGAACAACCCCGCAAACCAAACCACAATGCCAATAATATGAAATGCTTTAAACCAGGAATAAGCCATGAATTGCAACCTGCCTTTGTGAATCTCTTCTCTCAATAATTGCCGGTACTATCATTATCAGGTTACGGCAAAACTTGATTCCACATTGCAGATATGTGAAGAAGTGTAACTTTCAGCAGGGGATTGGGGACTGAGGACTGGAAGATAGACATGATTTTCAGCACAAACCATTGCATGAATCCGAGTGAAGTACCAACTATTGCACCAGATACAGATACCCAAAACCACCCGTCAGAATAATAACTATAACTCTGATTTGAAAATGGAGTTGCCAGAAAAATTCCTATAGCCGTACCTAAAACAGTGAACAATACCCACTACTTACAAGGAAACAGATGTCTCAGTATTAACCACTGTATACTGCCCCACAAAGTAAAAGGAATAATAAAACCAATTCGCAATTCGCAATTCGCAATTCGCAATTAAACTAAGCCACCCACAAGGGGTGGGGTTTTTACCTACCTTGCGATACAAGGACTGTTTCGCCCACCAGGGGCGAGGTTTTGAACCTTCACTTTTTGATAAAACAAGCGTTATAAAAGTCAAAGGATTACTAGAACTTTGATTCATTTTGAACATAACGAGCCAGACAAGCAAGGCCACGGTATTTGCTAACATCCATTGTAGCCAAAAGCTCCGTCCAACGGTCGTAGTTTGAGTTGCTACTGGAGTTGTTGCTGGTGGCTGGGGTGGATTTATCTCCGTTATAGGAAATAGGGCATGGAAACCTGACTTATTCCCCAATTCAATCTTCTAATTGCTGACTTGGTATTTCTACTGCTGTGACATCAATTGTCCCTTCTGGTGCGAAGCGTTGAAAATGACCTTTTTGTACTGTTAGTTGTTCTCCACAGTTAGGACACTGCAATTGGCTATTATTTAAACCTGTAAATTCATATGCACAGACCGGACATTTATCAGCCACCAAGTTGCGTTCTAACCACCAGCGCAACCCAAAAAACGCTACCACAGGGGCTAGCAATAGCAATCCAAAAAGAATCACCAACGAATTTACTAACCAGCCCAAACCCAAAGAAGCCAGCAACCAAGTAACTGCTAACAGTGTCAGCAAGGGACGGAGATTCAAAAGATTCAGTTGAGAATTGTTAAGCCGCATTTTTAAATATTATCTTGCTCTTTCTCTAGGATAACGAGTTTATTCGATGGTCATTAATCATTAGTTACTCTCACCTGTCCCCTGTCCCCTGTCCCCTCTCAAGTAGAGACAAAAGTTGCTGTTGCAAGGCTGCTTGACCAAAATTAGCGATCGCCTGTTCTCTTAGCCATTGTCCATCACAACGCGGATCTTTTCCTTGAAGAATTTCGATACAAGCTGCGGCTACGGCTTCTGGATTACGGTGGGGGACTTGCCACCCAACTTTACCATCTTGCAAGGGGTCAGCAGATCCATCATTATCACCAGATAATACTGGTATGCCACAGGCCATAGCCTCTAAATAAACAATGCCAAAACCTTCTTGAGACGGCATGATATAGGCATCAGCGAGGCGGTAATGTGCTATTAAATCTTCTGTAGGGACAAAACCAGCAAAGACAACGCGATCGCTTACACCTAAATCTTGGGCTAGCTGTGCTAATCGCGGTTGGTCATCCCCGCGACCAATAACTAAATATTTTACTTCTGGGAACACCTGTAATATTTTGGGTAAGGCGCGAATTGTCACATCTACACCTTTATATATATCTCCTGACCACAATCGCGCTACGGTCATGATGACCTTAGCATCCGTTAAGCCGTATTTCGTTACTAATTCCGGTAGCTTTGCGCCGGGAGTAAATCTATCCCCATCAATGGCACAAGGTAGCATTCTGACCTTGTTAGGATCTATGCCATTAGCAGCACAGGCTTGATCACGACTATAGCGGCTAATTGTCCAAATTTCGTTTGCTGCGGCTATTGCGCGGCGTTCTCGTTTTGGGAGTTCTTGCCAAACTTCTTTACCATAGGTGAGGATGGTGTAAGGAATCCCCAGTGGTTGACAGAGGGTTTGGATAAGTGCAGCCAGTTTAATATGACCGCAGAAAACCCGTTCGGGGCGGTTTTGCAATAAATACTTAAGTAATGCCCCAGCCATTGTAATTCTTCCCATCTGGGGCGACTGATTTTTAAAGTAATAAAATTTTAAGCCATGACCGTCTATCGGTCGTAGACTATCGCCCTCAAACGGATTTGAACAATTGGGACTATCGCGCAACAAAAATACTTCTGCTTGATAACCTGCACCCAAGCTTAAATAAGCACGAAAAATATCCTTCACATAGGATTGAATACCACCTTCCAGTGCAAAAATCTCTAAGAACACAAAAACATGATTAACTTGTTGACTGGAATCTGCACCCAAATTAATTTTTTCTGCCACTGGATCAATTAGCATTGATATTCTTATTATTTATTTAATTTATGAAATACACCCAGGAAGGGAAGTTGATAACTGATAACTGATAACTGATAACTGTTAAAAGCACTCTACTCTACGAGGAGTTGTTTGCTAGACACTTCAGCTATTTTACCGTTTTGTAATCGCTCTATATCTGTTTGCACCATTTGCTCTAAAAGTCGTTCAAAGCTAATTTGCCCTTCCCACCCTAGATTCTTTTTCGCTTTAGCGGGGTTAGCTACCAGTTGAAAATGCTCATCTGCTCTGAGGAAATCAGGATTGATAACTACGTGATTTTGCCAATTTAATCCTACACATTCAAAAGCTATAGATACCAGTTCCCTAACACTATGTAATTTACCTGTGCCAATTACATATTCCTCTGGCTCATCAACTTGTAGCATCAACCACATAGCTTTTACGTAATCACCTGCAAAACCCCAATCCCGTTTGGCATCTAGACTACCCATTTCCAGTTTGTCAGCTAAACCAAGTTTGATCGATGCTGCGGCCAAAGAAACTTTACGGGTAACAAATTGTGGTGGACGTAGAGGTGATTCATGATTGTATAAAATCCCACTACAAGCAAATAGACCATAGCGTTGACGGTGATGCACCATTGTCCAATGAGCGTGGAGTTTAGCTGCTGCATAGGGATTTTTGGGTCTACAGGGAGTGTCTTCATCTTGAGGAGAACAGAAAACATCCCCAAACATCTCCGAACTACTAGCTTGATAAAACCGGGTAGATAAACCCACTTGTCGGACTGCATCTAATAAACGTGTAGCAGTCCCAGTAATTAGGTCTAGTGTTCCCAGTGGATCTTTCCACGAATCAGGGACAAAACTAGGTGCAGCCAAATTATAAATTTCGTGGGGACGGAGTTGTTCTACTGCATTCAAAATTGCCGTGCTATCTCTCAAGTCCACAGTGTAGATTTCCACCTGATTAGCTAAGTCACCCAACTTTGCTAAATTCGGTTGTCGGTGTGGAGAGACTAATCCCACCACTCTGTAACCATGCTTAAGAAGTAAATGGCTGAGATAGTAGCCATCTTGACCAGTAATTCCTGTAATTAAGGCTGTTTTAGTCATATTTTTTCTCCTCTTTCAGCACGTAACACCTACTATTGAGCGATCGCCAAATTACTTATAAGAAATTTTTGTACATTTACCAACCCAATCAACCGAACCAACCATAAAAGTTCTGACCAATTCTAACAAAGTAGTTACAACTACTCGTATGCAAACCTTACTATTATGCACAATAACTTTTTATACAACCAATAAAGAATATTTTCTTCTCTGTGTCTCCGTGTCTCTGTGGTTAAAAAATAATATATCTACAGAGAAATAAAAAAACCCCCATAGGGGGGGCAGAATTTTTAGTTGTCCGCGTGGAGTGAACAACTAATAAAGAATACCTACAGTAAATACAACAATCCGAACAAAATAATCCAAATTACGTCAACAAAGTGCCAATAGATTTCCGCAGCTTCCACACCAAAGTGTTTTTCATTACTGTAGTGACCAGGAGTGCGCGATCGCCACAACACAGCCACAATCGCTAAAACACCGATAGTTACGTGCAAACCGTGGAAACCAGTCAACACATAAAACGCACTAGCAAACAAATTAGTCGTCAGACCAAATTCAAGATGCGTGTATTCATAAACCTGTCCTACCAAGAAAATCGCACCCATTGCGGCGGTAATTGCCAACCAGGTACGCATACCCTTCGTATCATTCTTTTTGATAGCAGTATCAGCATTATGCATAACAAAACTACTAGCAATCAGATTGACAGTGTTCACTCCAGGTAACAATAATTCTAAATCTGGTGTCCCGGCTGGCGGCCACACAGGTAAAGTTGAACGGAAAGCTAAATAAGCCCCGAACAACCCCATAAAAATCATCCCTTCAGCAATCAAGAACACAAATATCCCAAACAGGCGATGATCGGGATGTTCTTCATGATGTCCCTCCACCGCCGCGTGGTGATGATTCAGTTCCGTTTGCGCTGGGTCAATAGTTTGACTTTGCATGAATTTTGACAAGTGTGAATGTATTGGGGATTGGGGATAAAACCAATTCGCAATTCGCAATGGACTAACGTCCCGCTTCGCTAACGCAATTCGCAATAAAAAAGGCAAAAGGCAAAAATTCTTTAATTTTGAATTTTGTTAGCACAGCGTTAGCGAGTCCGCGAGCGTCATTTTGAATTAGTTTGCTCCCCGGCTGTTTCGTTAGATTCTAGTCTCTATATCCGACTCAATGCTGGGGTATGGCTCATCGAGATCAGCCCTGAATACGGGATTCTCAGATGGAGATACATTTGCAGGTGCGTGTTTTACCCCATAGTCGTAGGGGCCTGTGGTCAATATTGGGAGAGTTTCAAAGTTTTCAATTTCTGGTGGCGAGGTGGTCATCCACTCTAAGGTGAGGGCTTTCCAGGGATTATTGCTAGCTTTCTCGCCGTATAACCAACTCCAAATAGCATTGATGATAAAGGGGAAGGTGGAAACTGCGAGAATGTACGAACCATAAGTACAAATTTCATTTAATAAGGTAAATTTGGGGTCGTACTGAGCAATCCGGCGATTCATCCCCATTAAACCTAGCTTGTGCATGGGTAGGAAAGTCATATTCAAACCCACAATTGTCAGAGCAAAATGTACTTTACCCCAAGTCTCATTAAACATCCGTCCAGTCATTTTCGGAAACCAATGATAAATGGCTGCGAAAATACCCAGCACACTACCACCGAAAAGTACATAGTGCAGGTGCGCTACTACAAAGTAAGTGTCGTGGACGTGGATGTCAAAAGGCACAGCTGCCAACATTACACCACTAATCCCACCAATTACGAAAGTCCCGACGAAACCCATCGCGAACAGCATGGGACTGTTGAACTGGATTTTGCCACCCCACATTGTTGCCAACCAGCTGAAAATTTTAATTCCTGTGGGTACGGCAATGATCATGGTGGTGATCATAAAGAACATCCGCAACCAACCGGGAATACCACTGGTAAACATATGGTGCGCCCAGACAATTAGCCCTAAGAAACTGATGGCTAAGGATGAGTAGGCGATCGCTTTATAACCGAAAATTGGTTTACGGGAGTGAATGGGAATAATCTCTGAAATTGCCCCGAAAAATGGCAAAATCATGATATATACCGCCGGGTGGGAGTAAAACCAGAACATATGCTGGTAAACTACCGGATCACCGCCACCAGTCGGGTTAAAAAATGTCGTTCCTGCTAATAAGTCAAAAGCCAGCAGAATCAAACCGGCGGCTAATACTGGTGTTGAGAGTAAAACCAACGCTGAAGTAGCCAGCATCGCCCAACAAAACAAGGGCATTTGATGGAAGCCCATACTGGGAATACGCATCTTTAGCAGGGTGACGAGAAAATTAATCGCCCCCAAAATCGATGACGTACCCAACAGCAGGACACTCATAATCCAAATACCCTCACCTACCTGTCCTGTCACCAAACTTAAGGGAGGGTAGGAAGTCCAACCGGCTTCGGCTGCATCCCCGATGACTAAACTAGCAACCAGCAACAAGCCGGCTGGGGGGATCATCCAAAAAGCTACAGCATTCAGCCTAGGGAATGCCATATCTCTAGCCCCAATCATCAGGGGAATCAGATAATTAGCAAAACCTGCCCCGGCTGGCACAATCCACAAGAAAATCATGATTGTGGCGTGCAGTGTAAATAGGCTGTTGTAGAGTTCTGGACTGACAAAATCTACTTCTGGGGTTCGCAATTCTGTACGCACCAAGTCAGCTAAAACGCCGCCAATGCAGTAAAAAATGAACGAAGTGACTAGATATTGTAGCCCAATTACCTTGTGATCGGTATTGAAGCTAAAGTAGTCTTGCCATTTTCTGACCCCTGGTTCTGGAATATGAACAGGGATGTTGGCAGTTTCTTGTAACTGAGCTTGTGTCATGGTTAAGAGTCAATAGTCAATGGTGATTAGTCAGTAGTTCTTGGTTATGGCTTTGGATTGTGGACTGTTGACTATTTAACGCGATGTGCAACTTATTTTTGAAACCCCTCTCCATAGAGCGAAGCTCTTCTCGTAGAGTACCTCCCCTGCAAGGAGAGAGGCTTTAAATCTTGCTCCCCTTCCCTACAAGGGAAGGGGTTGGGGGTTAGGTTTGAGAGAAAGTTGCACACGGCGTTATTTATGAATGTGATGTAACATTGCTGGTTGAATTCCCATGTCTTTGGTGTAAGGTGCGAGGAATTCATCTGGAGTTAGGTTAGCTGGGTTGACAGCAACGGCTTCCTTAAGAGTGTTATTATTCGCAACTAACTGCTCTTGCATCCATTTTTCAAATGCTTCAGGTTTCTCCACTACCACCTGTGTTCTCATCGCGCCGTGGTAGGGGCCGCACAGTTCAGCACAGATGAGAGTATAATCACCCTCAACTTTTGGTGTAAAGCGGAGTTCGCTTTGTCTACCAGGGATCGCATCCTGTTTCAGCCGAAATTCGGGGACCCAAAAGGCGTGAATCACATCATTAGCTGTCATATTAATTTGCACCTCCCGCCCAATGGGAACGTGCATTTCCCCAGTGGTAATACCTGTTTCGGGATAGGTAAAAATCCAAGCGTATTGTAAACCAGTGACGTTAATTTTTAACCCAGGTGGTTTGCCGGCATTTTCAGGGCTAGCCCCAATGCTAGGAGATACAATACCTACCCCTGGAGCATCCTGCTTTTGAGGAATTTGGTCAGCATTGCGGACTGCGGCTGTTGCTGGGTCTTGCATCGCCTCATCAGATTTTTGTTGATTAAGGTTGGGTGCAGTGCTAGGAGGCGTATCATTTAAAGTTGCAGCGATCGCCGCCCCAGGCATCGCCATCGATTCCTGCATAATGGGGGATTCATGGACAGAGTGGGGATCAAAGCCACCGATGTCATTATAAACTTCAAAGCTATAGACAGAAATACCGATAACAATAATTGCGGGGATCGCTGTCCAAAGTATCTCTAAAGGTACATTACCCTCAATTGGTGGGCCGTCTTCATTGTCGCCAGCCCGCCGACGATATTTAACTGCACAGTAAATTAATACACCTTCAACAATCAGAAATATACCTGCTGAGACGGTCATCATCGTATTGAAAAGACCATCTACTAGCACGGCTTCATCCGAGGCTGCTGTTGGCAACAAACCGTGATTTTGACCGTACCATAGGCTTGTTAGGGTTAGCCCGATACCAATTAATAATGTCCAGATGGAACTTGGGATTTTCACGGCTCACTTAAATGAATTAATGACGTTATCTCGAAGCGACTTACTTACTAAGGTAATCTAGGCTATTAGATATTGACCCGAAAGGTCTGAAATTTTTATTAATTTTTTCGAGTATTTTACTAATCTTGAGTAAAAGAGATTTATTACATACTTTCCAGAGTAGATATCAAAAATTAGAAAAATTTAAGGAAAATTTAGCAAATGAAATGGTATTGATAATAACAAATTTCTGACAACTTGAAAAATACCTAAAGCTTCCGGCTAGCAAGGGCAAAAGTGATTCAAATTATTAGAAGAAAGCTCATCAATAAACCTTGGTATATACGCTAGGGTGGATATGGGTCGGTATGAAAATTGCAAATTTTAAGAAGTTCTACCAAAAAGTGGGCAGAAGGTATTGTTCATGAGCGAATTTGTCCTAAAACAACAAAATGAAGCAGCAACAGAGCAGCAAAAGCCCAAGGAAGTAATTCGTCGCCTCGTGTGGAAAATGAGCATAGCCACCTTGATTTTGATGGCTATAGGCAGTGCTACCCGCGTGATGAATGCTGGGCTTGCTTGCCCAGACTGGCCACTTTGCTATGGAGAACTAGTACCAGCCAAGCAAATGAATCTCCAAGTGTTTTTGGAGTGGTTTCACCGTTTGGATGCCAGTTTAATTGGCATTAGCGCGATCGCCTTGTTTGGTTTATCCTGGTGGCATCGGCAGGCGTTACCCCGTTGGCTACCTTGGGCGGGTACATTTGCCCTGTTTTTAATCGTCTTCCAAGGGATTCTGGGCGGACTCACCGTTACTCAACTGTTACGATTTGATATCGTCACTGCCCACCTGGGGACAGCGTTATTGTTTTTCATTACCCTACTGATTATTGGCATGGCTCTGACTCCCTACCAGGGAACAGGCAACGTTGGTAAACTGCCTTGGGTGGGTTTAACAGCCGCGATTTTAGTTTATCTGCAAAGTCTATTAGGTGCTTTAGTCGGCTCTCGTTGGGCGTTACATCAGTGCTTTGGTGGTTCTCAACTGTGTGGCGTGATGTATAGCCACATTTTCGGCTTAGTACCGCCAACAGTCGCAACTTTAGCCGTAGTGTTGATTTCCTGGCGTACACCAGCACTACACCCAGCTTTGCGGAAACTAGCTAATATGGCAGGTGGGTTGTTAATTTTACAAATCTTGTTGGGATTTGCTACCTTCCGATTACATCTACAAGTCGAGCCTCTGACTGTCACTCATCAAGCTGTAGGTGCCACACTTTTGGGTGTTTTGGTGGGTTTTACAGTTCTCGCACTGCGCGACTGGGCTGCAAACGGTGAGATTGAGGTGATAGGTGTGACAGGTGACAGGTGATAGGTGACAGGTTACAGGTTATAGGTTACAGGTTATAGGTTACAGGTTACAGGTTACAGGTTAGAGATTAGTTTTTTGAATACTCAATGTAATGAATCACACAACAAGGGCATAAAAATTACTCTTTACCCTTATACCCCTACACCCCTACACCCCTACACCCCTACACCCCCACTCCTATGTTGATAATGAACTACTGACACCAAAAAAGTATGAAACAGTGAGGAGGAAGGGATCTGAGCGAAAAAGCAGGAAGCGTTTTGACTTCCACCCATCGTTGGCAGACTTTCTCCCTACAAATGAAGCTCAAAACTCTACTCCCTGCCTTTTAACTCAACACTCTCTACATGGCAGTAGTAAAGGCAAGGATTACCAATCTAGAGCAATGGCTGCACATCAGTTCTTGAAAAAAAAGGAATTAAAGTAAAAATGATCGAGACTAATGTCTCTCGCCACCACGAAACCTTTCTTCAGGTAGTTCAAAGCTATTATCAGCTAACTAAACCTAGAATTATCCCATTGCTACTAATTACTACTGCTGGGAGTATGTGGATTGCGGCAAAAGGGGAAGTAGACCCTTTGCTGTTGTTAGTTACTTTGGCTGGTGGGACGTTAGCAGCAGCTAGCGCGCAGACAATTAACTGCATTTATGACCGAGATATTGATTACGACATGGAACGGACGCGTCATCGTCCCATGCCTTCTGGGAGGGTACAACCCCGTGATGCCCTGATTTTTGCGATCGCCCTAGCAATACTTTCTTTCACCCTTCTCACGGTATTTGCAAATCTCCTAGCCGCTTTGCTAGCATTCTCTGGCATTATTTTTTATGTTTTGGTTTACACCCATTGGCTAAAGCGTCATAGTACCCAAAATATTGTCATTGGTGGGGCGGCTGGTGCAATTCCGGCTTTAGTTGGTTGGGCAGCCGTTACAGGCACTTTAAGCTGGGCTGCATGGCTAATTTTTGCGATCGTCTTTCTGTGGACACCGCCCCACTTCTGGGCTTTAGCTCTGATGATTCGTGATGACTACGCCAAGGTGGGCATTCCCATGCTACCTGTAGTGGAAGGTGCTACAGTCACGGTGAAGCAAATTTGGTACTACACTCTGATTACAGTCGTAGCAACGATGTTATTAGTTTTTCCTCTACACGCTAGCGGGATCGTTTACGCCGCCTTCGCAGCTGGTTTAGGAGGATTATTTATCCGCAAGTCTTGGTGTTTGTTACACAACCCCGAAGACCGCACTACAGCTAGAAATTTGTTTCTCTACTCTATCTCTTACATGATGCTGCTGTGTTTGGCGATGGTGGTAGATAGTCTACCCATTACCCATCGTGTGGTTACGGCTGTGATCGGTTTGATTGGTTAGAGCAATTAGCGATCGCGTTGGTATAATCTAGGACGCGATCGCATTTCTCGATATTAAACAAACTACTAAATAATTCCTTTTTATTTATCCTCTAGCTCGATATCATCATCTGTCAGATATCTTTGTGCAGTATGTCTAATTCGGTAGATATTCACTTCTGTTTCAGAAATACCAAAAAGGATTCGGTAACGAAATCGTTTTGATTTTCCGTAGAGCAGTTGGCGGATTTCTATTCCTAACTCCTCGCTTTCAGGAGCAGTAGGACAACGAGCCGGAAGATGTTTAAGTGAATCAATTGCATCAAGAAGTCCGTTAAACCATTTGTCCGCCATCTGTGGATCTCGCTCTCGAATCCAAAGGTAGGCAGCTTCCGCATCAGCCAGAGCCGACGGAGAGATGCTAATGCGAAATTCCATGCTTTCTTCTTAACCCTTCCAATGCTTCTTTTGCTAGTACTCCTTTTCCTTGCTCGATTTCCTGAATTCCTTCTCTGAGTGCAGCGACAGTTTCGGCATATTCTAACCGCTCCAAAAGTTTCTGATAGGCTTTGGCATCCTGCACGACAAGTTGAGCTGCACCGTTGACAGTCAGCACAATGGGTTTTTCACTTTGTTCCATCTGCTGAATGTACTGCTTGGTGTTCCTTTGAAACTCCGAGAGCGAGTGAATATTGTTTAGGTCGATCATAGACTAAACATGAAATTAACCGTTAATTATATGTTACATCAAATAGAAAAATAGCTAGAAAATAACCCAAGAATCAAGCTAATTCCTAAAACACAAACAATTCCCGCGACCCCGGCTAGGGGTTTTTTGTTTTTCCCAGTCCACCACTCGGAGACTTTACCTGTATAAGTGACTAGTTGGGCTGTATCTATAGTCGCGATCGTAAATACTAAAGCGGAATGTAATCCCCAGGCTATACCTAAGTTATGGCGATCGCATATTCTTGCCAAAACTAGCATCATTCCCAATAACCAAAGTCCCGGTAGTTGGGGGATAGTTTCCTGTTGTTCCCAAACTAAATGTAAGACAGCAAAAATTATGCTAGAAATCACTGCTGCTACCCATACAGGATAATCTCGCTCTAATTCTGTGAATAAAAAACCCCGAAATACTAATTCTTCTATTCCCCCAACAAGCAACGCTATCAATAAAATAGATGGCAAGATAGATGCTATTTGCTTGATATTTATTTTTTTAAAGTCGCACCAACCTAGCCAAAATTGACAGGTATATGAAATAGCTATAGTTAACACTCCTAACCCAAAACCTAGTGCTAAAGAGCCTAAAATAGCAAAATTAGGAGCAAATCCATAGTTTGAGAAAGAACTATTAGTTAGCAAAATAACACCCCAAACAATCAGAGGTGCTAATAGATACAGTGAGACAATTAATGGTAATTTTTGTTCTGGTTGTAACGGTTTTATGGGTTGCCAATGCAACAACCTGAGTAATATGAGTGCGATTGGCAGCCAACAACCTATCCAAGCAATAAAAAATGCCATCACGACAACTATTACTGGTGCATCTTTCATAAATGCCAGTACATTGTTGATGGATGGCTGAAGGAAATTGGTCAAACTAAACAAAAAAATCACGATAAAATTCTTGCAGAGTAAACATCTTGCTGATTACTCAAGACTCTACCAAAATTGGTGACTTCTGCAAGGGGTCTAATCGTATTTTTACGTTAGATAAAATTATTTAATTAGGAAAGCAAGTCTTTTCTGGTTTTAGGGATAAGTTACAAAAACTCACCCCCACTACCAGAAAATTTATTCTTCGTCTTCCAAATCTTCGTCAGCGTCTTCAACATCAATATCAGCTACAAGCTTCTTATCACTTTCACCCAGTTGAATTAAGTGAATATGCTTGTATCCTAGTCTGATTTCAAATTCATCACCTGGTTTTAAGCCCATTGCTTTGGTGTATGTAGCACCAATAACAATTTGACCGTTTTGATGAACGCTAACGCGATATGTCGGTTCACGACCACGACCATCTTTTGGTGCTTCTGGACTCAGAGGAATTCCTCTAGCCGATAGCAAAGCATCATAAAAATCAGTAAGATTGACGCGGACTTGGTTATTCTTAGTAACAGTGTAATAACCACACTGCTTGGCTCTTTCTCTTCGTGGTAAATTAGAAAGTTCTTTTACTTTCGCCAGCAGTGATTTTCCAGTTAAAGGCGCGGTTGCAGTTTCACTCATTATTCTCAAGTTTTCCTTACTCTCTCCAAACTGATAAATTATGTCGTCCTAGTCCAGTATTTGACTTTTTAGCATCTGTACAAAGCTACTGGGGACTTCAAGTTAAAGGGTGAATTCCTGCTGATATTGTTCTCAAGTACCTCTATTATGGATAACCACAACAGATGAGAGGTCACGAGTTCCACAGGTATTAGTTTCAGTGATTTTACGGCATTTTAAACCATTATTCATGATTGAGAAGGCAATCATTTTCTCGTTTGGTCTGACTGTTACAAAGTAGTTATAGACCAAAGAAATTGCAGGTTTTACTCTTGCACTGCCTACCTTTATAGCTTTTGAGTTCTCAGGTTTTACCTACTTTACTCTTGAGCTAAGGACAGCATCGTATTTGAATATGGTCTTACGGACATACACCCTTTTGTCCTACCTGTCGAGACATGAAATTTCTGTCTCTACACTACGAAGAAACTAAACAGTGTTGGCTGTACTTCTACAGCTATTAATCCTGGTTTTGTGACTTCGTAATTTTATATTAAATACTAGCATGGACTAATAATAGCAAAATAATTGTTTATTTTAAAATTTAACTTGAAGTAAACTTATATCTAAATCCCCTAGCTCCTAGAAACAGAAACCAGTAAGGATTTTATTTAAGTTCATGACGAAGAGTGACTATTGCTGTATGACTTTTATAAAAATTAATCTAAATTCAGATGAGCAGTTTTGATGAGTAAGTTATATCTTTTGGTTTTCTTGATTCAGCCCAGACAAAAAGCTGTGAGTATGACCCTCCTGGTTTATTGTCTTTAGAGAAAAAGGTCTGCTGTTTTATGTACGTCTGTCTATGGGAAGAATAAATCTGTCCATCTCTACTGGAGACTTGATCGATGATCAAATGTTTATTTTCAGCTTTAATGCTTCAATACAGACAAAAGATTTAAAATTTAGTAACTTTTTGAGGTGTTTTATGAATCTTTATGCTCTTAGATGTTGACTTCAAGATGTCTCACTAACCTGAAGAGCATTTATTGTATATATTTCGCCAATATAGAGAATAAACCTATATTCATTCTTGGTAAACCCCCTTGACTGATCCTGCCAAACAGGTAATTTGAATAATACACTACAATTAATTTTCGCATCCGATGTGAGATGGCAATATAAATTTAGCTGATGGTCGTTCTACGACTAAAATTATCTTGGTTATCTTTAAACTAGAATCAGTCACGCTTGAAGGATCAGCCTATTAATGCCAATCGGCGAATTAGGGACAACAATATATATAGTTCACTTTTTACAACCACCAGCCTAGACTCAAGATTTTTTTTAGGCTGATGCAGCAATTTTAAGAATTTGGTTGGTAATCATGGAAGTTAATTTTAAAATCATTCGGCAACAGCAAAATTCTGCTGCTGTTGTGGAAACTTACCTTTTAGAGACAGAACCTAGTAATACCATTTTGGATTGCCTCAATCGCATTAAGTGGGAGCAAGATGGAACTTTAGCATTTCGCAAAAATTGCCGCAATACGATTTGTGGTAGTTGTGCGATGCGAATTAATGGCCGTTCGGCTCTAGCTTGTAAAGAAAATGTGGGTAGTGAACTGGCAAGATTAAAAAATTCAGCCAATAATATTCCAGAAATCACGATCGCACCCCTAGGCAATATGCCAGTGATTAAAGATTTAGTCGTGGATATGAGTAGTTTCTGGAATAATTTAGAAGCGGTAACGCCCTATGTTAGTACAGCTGCTAGGCAAGTACCAGAAAGAGAGTTTTTGCAAACACCCGAAGAGCGATCGCTTCTAGATCAAACTGGTAATTGTATTATGTGCGGTGCTTGCTACTCGGAATGCAATGCTCGTGAAGTCAACCCCGATTTTGTTGGCCCTCACGCCCTCGCCAAAGCCTACCGCATGGTTGCCGACTTGCGTGACAGCGATACAGCCAATCGCCTAGAAAATTACAACGAAGGGACTAAAGGTGTGTGGGGCTGTACCCGTTGTCTATACTGCGATGCAGTGTGTCCAATGGAAGTCGCCCCCTTAGAACAAATCACTAAAATTAAACAGGAAATTCTTAGCCACAAACAAGCTAGTGACAGTCGCTCAATTCGCCACCGCAAAGTATTAGTAGATTTAGTCAAAGCAGGTGGCTGGATTGATGAAAGACAATTTGGTGTACAAGTAGTGGGTAACTACTTTAAAGACCTGAGAGGATTACTAAGTCTTGCACCGCTAGGATTACGCATGATTGCCAAAGGTAAATTTCCCCTCTCATTTGAGCCATCCGAGGGAACAGAGCAAGTGCGATCGCTCATTGAAGCTGTGAAACAGGAGGAAGGTGACAGGTGACAGGTGACAGGTGATAGGTGATAGGTGATAGGGGACTGGGGAGAAAACTAATTACTCATTACTCATTACTCATTACTCATTACTCATTACTCATTACTCATTACTCAGCACTCAGCACTCACTACTCCCTCATCGTGGATCTTGAGGGACGTTTATAGGCTGCCCAAAACGGTCATAGACTGAAATATCCCACTGCCCGTTATTACTAAACTCAAAAGCAATCTTACTACCATCAGCACTAATTGTAGGGTTGCGAACTTCTGCTTGTAAGTTGCCGGTTAAATTGCGTGCTTGTCGTGTTTCCCGGTCATAGAGAAAAATCGCCGATCGCCCCTGACGACTAGCAGCAAAAACAATATAACGAGCATCTTCGGAAACACTGGGATGAGAGGCGATCGTATCTAAAGCATTTAAACCCGGTAATTCGATTAAATTACGCGCCAGGGTATCAAATAAATAAACGTCTTGGCTACCCCGGCGATCGCTAGTAAACACAATATATCTACCCGAAGTTTGCGGATTGAGTTCCGAAGCAAGACTATTTATACTCCTCCCACCCGGATCAAAGGGATAACTCACCAACCGAGGATAACCAAAACAGCCAGTTAATAACCCTGCACAAGCACATATAGGAATAAAAATACGTTTATTCATTAGTCATTGGTCATTCGTCAAAGTTTCTCTAACCCCTAGTTGCAGTCACTCTTCAATTTTGAATTTTGTTAGCGCAGCGTTAGCGAGTCATCGAGCGTCATTTTGAATTTTGAATTTACTGTGGCGGATTCACAGTCGCCCCATTGGGAATATCTAATTCAATATTCGGCCCCCTATCGAGAACTTCAATATCCCACTGACCACGGGCGGCTGTTTCAAAAATTATATAACGTCCATCGGGACTGATGGCAGGATTTCTGACCCAACCGCGATAAGTTGGGGTAGCAATTTGTGATTGTTGTGTGGCGCGATCGTATAGTGCTACCACTGGTCTACCTTGGTCGCTGGTGAGGTAAGCAATATAGCGTCCAGTGTAGCTGAGGCTAGGACTTTCGATAATTGTTTCACGTCGGTTTAGCCCCGGTGTACTAATAAAACTTTGCTGTTGCAAATCATACACAAGTAACTGGTGAGTATTATTACGATTGGAAATCAACGCCAAAAAGCGACCATTACCACTTAAAGCTGGTTGTTCTTCTGTGTAGCGACTATTAAGGGAAGTAGGGCCAAGAGGAATATCACCAGAGCCACAAGAGCCTAGCAAAGCGGTCAAACCAAAAACTAAGCTGCAATAAATTGGTTTTTGCAGCCAAAACTCAGAAGTAAATTTTTTCACCTCAGATATCTACTGTTTTCCGTCGCCTATAAGCTTACATCTATCCCGACCGCTTTATACATCATCATAATCTGTAGAATTATCAGAATCTACATCTGATGAATCTATGGGTTTATACGGTACATAATCAGTTGGGATTGCTTCATCATCCTCTATCTGTCTGCGAGGATTGGTATCAGCAGGTGGACGACGTTTTCTTGGTCTGGGTGGCGTATCTTCGTTTACTTCTGAGCGCGGGGAAGTGTTATTACCCCGACGAGAAGGTTTTCTGGTTTCTCGGCTAGAACTTTCCCAATCACCAACTTCTTTATTAGAGGAAGAATTCCAATCTTCTTGTTCGGATCTTTCAGGAGTCCGACTAGATGGACGCGTAGGAGGACGGCGGCGCGATGTTCTATCTGTCGTCGGTTCTGGTCTGTCGCTACTGGGGCGGCGTTCCCTGCGGGGTGGTTGCTCCTCATAATAGTCATCACGAGCGGAACGATCATCTCTACTAGGTCGAATCCGGGCGCGTACAGGACGTTCTTCTTCTTCTTCCTCTTGATAAGGTAGTGGTTCATAGTCTGATTCCACTTCAGCCTCGTATCCGCTCCGTTTCCTGTTATACGAGTAATCTCTGCTCACCTCGCGCTCATCCACAATCGGTGTATTGCGTTTGGCTTGTTGAGTAGCAATACTCCGTAAGCGAATACTTTCAATAGCAAAAAATACAGTTGTCCCCACTAAAAGCAGTTGACCAAATTGCAAAATCGGGTCTAAACGCCATCCTTGGAAAACAAGAATGAACCCGCACAGCAAGCCAACAGCCGCAAAAAAGATATCTTGATCTCTTGACAGTTCTGGACGCACGGTACGGAGAAAATACAGTGCTGCCCCAGCCACAGCCAGGAAAATCCCTAGAATACTGGCTGAGTTCGTTCCAAAATTTACCTGAGCCAGAACACTGGCTGAGTTCAGCCCAAAATTTAGCATTGTTCTTTATCCCAATATCAAATCTATGTTAACGAGCCACACTTAAAATCACTACTTTACGCAATCACAATATAATATTTAAGCTTCAAAGCAACTGGCAAAGAAGCTCTGAAGCTATTCACCGCAAGCTAAAAAAAGCTTAAGTCTGTCAGCAGTCTAATAAGCTGACAGACAATCGTTTGAGAAAGTCGAACGGACTCACTCAAACATTAGGAACGTTGGATTTTATCTTTTTGGCTGATGAAAATCAAACCAACTGTAGCAGGGATAACAACAATTAAAGTACCCCAACCTAGACTCCAAAGAAAATTTGATAAAGATGGTGTCATGGATCTCAACCTTTATTTACACACTTCATCATAATTCTAATGGTGTATCACATCCTTGAGAAGTCTATTGTGTTGAAAGGCAACAAAGAAAAGGGAACAGGGGACAGGGGAAAGGTTACAGAAAGTAGGGAGTATGTCACCTTAGTTACTTTTCGACACACGCTAATAATTAACAGCATTTGGTTAGAATTTAAATATAGAATACTTTACAATGCTTAAATTATTCAGCTTGCACCCCTAGTTTTTTCTCTGTTCACAAATAGTAGCTCAGATCAATTTCATGACTGGTGTTAACCTAACTGCTTGGATTCTTGGCCCTGTGCTGGGGCTAATGACGTTTTTGTTTATTTTCCGCATCATTCTTACTTGGTATCCGCAAGTGGATCTGAATCGGTTGCCGTTTAATCTCATTGCCTGGCCAACTGAACCATTTTTAATCCCTTTGCGAAAACTAGTAGCACCCATAGGCGGCGTTGACATCACCCCTATTATTTGGGTTGGGATTTTGAGCTTGCTAAGAGAAATTCTCTTAGGTCAGCAGGGATTAATCACCATGATGTCTCGTGTCAGTTAACGAATGGGCAGGTGCATAAAAGGCTATCTCACGTCAAGGGTTGTCGAATTGTGAAGATTTTATCTACCAGCCCTCAACACCTGTTCAGCCGTCAGTTTTAAATTTGGGAAGGTGAGAGAGCCTATGGTTTGATTACCCCGAAACTGCTGAATTTCATATTCCCCATTTATTAGCGTACAGATAGAGAGAGTGGGTTGTTTGGGTTTCCCAATATGTTTAGTACCACCATTACCTGCGTAGTCTGCAATCCAATATTCGGGAATACCTAAAACTGCGTAGTCTTCAACCTTACGGGCATAATCATTTTGCCAGTTGCTACTAACAACTTCCGCCACAAATTTAATCGAACTACCCAGCGTCAGGATAGACTGGTCAGACCAAAGCGGTTCTTTGGTAAGTTCATCTCGATTGACAACTGCAACATCCGGTCGAAATGCTGTCATACCAATATTAGAAGGCCGCAATAGTCCTCGCTGAAGGACAAACCAGGGTAAGCCTGTTCTGTCGATCTGGACGCATATCTTTGCAGTAATGAAGGCTGCAACCTCTTCATGCGATCCTGTTGGTTCCAAGTCAAACACTTCTCCATCGATCAGTTCATAGCGGTTATCGCCACTATAACGGCCGAGAAACTCGTCAAAACTGAGTGGCTTCTGTTGTATTGGTTGGTCGTTCGGCTTTGCTGTCCCGGAGGGAATCGTAATAGTCATAGGTCAACTTAGCCCAATCAATGCGTTCAGTGTACCAGATCAAAACTCTTTGTCATAAGTTTGTCTAATCACAAAATGCTCCTACTCTAATTTCTACTCCTCTTTCATTTTTACAAAATTTACAAATTTACAATTACCATTTTCTAACATTTATAAAGTGACATTATTTAAACAAACTCAAGGGTTGAAATTATTACTTCCACCCTTTCAACTTCTGCCTTCTGCCTTCCCTCAGCCTAGATCACCAAAAGTTGCCAATACTCGATAATCGGTCTTAGAGACGTGATATATCGCGTCTCTACATCTAAACCAAGCTGGGTTTGAGGTCAGGCAAGGGAAAGGTATTAAGTTGAAAATAAGAGAAACACTTATCAACCTTTTATGCTTTACCCTTTACCTTTCAACTTCTAATCCTCAATCCCCAATTTCCTAAAGTTTCATCTCCTGAATGAAATTGGTGTAAACATGACCTGCTAAAAACTGGGGATTTTCCATAATTTTTTGATGAAATGCAATTGTCGTGGGCAAACCAGTAATTGCACATTCCCTGAGAGCGCGTTTCATGCGGTTAATAGCAGTAGCACGATCTGGCCCCCAAACGATTAATTTACCGATGAGGGAGTCGTAATAGGGGGGAATTTGGTAATCGGTGTAAACGTGGGAGTCAATCCGCACCCCAGGGCCTCCAGGGGGAAGATAGCCGCTAATACGTCCGGGAGCGGGGCGAAAATCATGGTCGGGGTCTTCGGCGTTGATGCGACATTCGATCGCATGACCCCGCAAAACTACTTGGTCTTGAGTTAGCCTCAGTCTTTCCCCTTGAGCAATTCTAATTTGTTCTACTAGCAAGTCTACCCCAGTCACCATCTCAGTTACAGGATGTTCTACTTGAATCCGGGTGTTCATTTCCATAAAGTAAAACATACCGGATTTATCTAAGAGAAACTCGATAGTACCTGCACCGGTGTAGTTAATGAACTGGGCAGCTTTGACGGCTGCTTGTCCCATTTTTTCCCGGAGGTCTGAGTCAAGTGCAGGGCTGGGAGATTCTTCTAGTAACTTTTGGTTGCGGCGTTGAATTGAGCAATCTCGTTCACCTAAGTGAATAACGTTGCCGAAATTATCAGCCAAAATTTGAAATTCAATGTGGCGCGGACGTTCGATAAACTTTTCGATATAAACGCCAGCATTACCAAAGGCTGCACCTGCTTCACCTTGGGCGGCTAAAAACAGTTTGACAAATTCATCTTGCGATCGCACTAAGCGCATACCTCTTCCACCACCACCAGCCGTGGCTTTAATCATGACCGGATAACCGATGTCTTTGGCAATTGCTAATCCTTCTTCCTCTGTTTCTACTAAACCATCACTCCCCGGTACAGTAGGAACTCCGGCTTTTTGCATGGTTTCCTTAGCCGTGGATTTATCCCCCATCAACCTGATTGCTTCCGGCGTGGGGCCAATAAACGCAATGTGATGGTCAGCACAAATTTCTGCAAATTTGGCATTTTCCGACAAAAAACCATAGCCAGGATGAATAGCACTGGCATTGCGCGTTAAAGCTGCCGCAATAATATTGGGAATATTCAAATAACTTTTACTGCTAGCCGGTTCACCAATGCAAACCGCTTCATCAGCAAGTTGGACGTGCAGAGCATTCCGGTCAACAGTCGAGTGAACCGCGATCGTCGCAATCCCCATTTCTTCACAGGCGCGGAGAATGCGAAGGGCGATTTCTCCCCGATTGGCAATTAATATTTTGTCAAACTTCATTTTCCAGCTTTGATATCAGTACCAGTAGATAGAAATTGTCTCCCATCCAAGTTGCAAAACGAGCGATCGCTTTATCTCAAATTATGACAGGAGATTTACCAGCCTCATCTAGAGTAGAATGCACGAGCGGGGCATAGCCTGTGCTGAGTGTGCTTCAGTCCTGAGTCACGAGTCTTGAGCATAGTTATTTACTTTCTACTCACCACTCCCCATTTAATATCACTTGTGGAGCTACTATATTTCTGTTAGTCTCGTATCCTCCTTCGGGAAATTTGTGATCCGGCAAAATTAAATTTTTGGTAAAGTTGCCTAAATTGCTAATTACGTTTATTTATTCACGTTTATTGTGCTACAATCTATAATTGTGAAACTTCATGCGGATGTGGCGGAATTGGTATACGCGCACGTTTGAGGGGCGTGTGGCTTTGCCTTGCGAGTTCGAGTCTCGCCATCCGCATTTTTTAGTACCAAAGTCCAGTAGGGGCGGGTTTACCCAAATCATCGTGAATAACTGAGGATATCTGTGAACCAGCCCCTACTAAAATCCAAAATTGCTTGACTCATCAACCTTTAGTGGGTGTAGCGGTATGGGGATATAGGGGTGAATGTTTTTTACTCTGACACCCTTCTTCCCCTACACCCATATTTATTTACTAATGACTAATAACTATGGACTTAATTCTAGTTTTTTGTGCTTTTATAGAAATAGGTAAACTTTTGTAAAGAACATTGACTGCAATTTTTACTTCAACTAACAACTCAACACTGCCAACCGCATGGCATCGCCTTACCCCAATTTGGCAAGGTGGGGAGGAAGTAATTAAAAAAAGTTTGCCCCACACTCAACTAGCTCCGGCGTGGCAAATGCTGCTGCTTGGCGACGGCTCACCCACAAGGCACTTAGAATTACTTACAGGTGAGTCTACAGAGGTAGATGTCATTGATATGTCATTAATTGGCACAGATTTGGATGGTGCGCCAGATTTAATTAAATCCGTCCCAGAGCCAAGGCTCAGGCGACAGGTGTGGCTACGCACGGCATCAGGTCAGCGATTAGCCTATGCTACCTCATGGTGGGAAGCTAGTCATGTAGATGAGTATTTACAGAACCGTTCCTTAACGATTTGGGCTAGTCTAGCGAGTCTCCGTACAGAGTTATATAGAGATGTGCGCGGCATTTATTATGGCTACTCACCAGCCCTAGAAGCAGGATTTGAGGTAGAAGGGCCTTTTTGGGGTCGCCATTATTTATTTTGGCATCATGGTCAACCGTTAACGTTGATTTACGAGGTTTTTTCACCATATTTAAGCAAATATCTGGGGGCGACGCAGGTAAATCCCGAAAATGGCAAAGCATAGAAATATTTGCCAATAATATTAAAGCTTGTTTAAATTCTGACTTTTAAATTTTGACTTTTGAATTCGGAGCGAAGCGACGTGACACCACCTATATTGTCTGCTCCCAAGAAGAAAAGCAAGAAATCTTCTTTGGTATTGACACTCTCAGGTGCTGGGTTATTAATTGGTGTGGGGAGTGCAGCGTACTGGTTTTTGAGCCAAGGACAGTTATTTTATAGAGATTTGCTCACGGGTGCAAATATTATTCCTAGTGATGCGTTATTTGCTGTTTCCCTGACTACAGACACCAAACAATGGCAGAAACTACAAGAATTCGGCACAAAAGAAACTCAAGCACAACTTAATCAAAGCTTAGTCCAATTACGCGATCGCTTTCTTACTAATCACGGTTACAACTTTGAGCGAGACGTTCAACCGTGGGTAGGTGATGAAGTTACCTTGGCAATTTTAGCCCCCCAAAATAAATCAGCCCCTAAACCAGTTTCCAATATTGAAAATCCTGTCAGTAATTCGCAGTCGATGGTAATGGTTTTACCGGTGAAAAACCCAGAGAAAGCTAAAACTATCTTTGCTCAACCAAAAACCCGCACACAAGGTAAGTGGATTGACCGTATTTATCAAGGGATTACGATCAAACAAAGTCAAGGACAGCCTGGAGAAAACTTATCGGCTGCATTCCTAGATGGAAAATTTCTGGTGATTACAGATAATCCCCAAACAACAGAACGGACAATTGACGCTTACAAAAGTAGAACCTCCTTGGCGACTGTAGGCGGTTTTGCCGACAATTTCCCGAAAATTGCTAGCTATCAACCCTTAGCGCAGTTTTATCTCAACGTACCCAACGCCGCCAAAATAGCGGCTACAGCTCCTAATCGACCTTTACCTGCTCAAGTTTTAGCCCAGTTGCAAAACAACCAAGGTTTAGCCGGAACTGTAACACTAGAACCAGAAGGGTTACGCATTAAAGGAGTTTCTTGGCTTAATCCTAGGAGTCAAAGGGTTTTGGCTGTAGAAAATAAAGCTGGAACTATGCAAAATCGTATTCCAGCAGAAACCTTAATGATGCTGTCTGGAGGTAATTTAAAGCGTTTATGGAGTGAATACGTTTTAACATCCCAAGGCAATCCCCTGTCACCCATTACACCAGAACAACTGCGAAATGGAGTGAAATCACTTACCAGCATGGATTTAGAACAAGATTTCCTGAGTTGGATGAAAGGCGAGGTTGCTGTAGCAGTGATTCCTGGAACTCCCAAAGCAGGAAATTCACAAGATTTTCGGGCGGCTTTCGTGTTGATGATTCAAGCGAGCGATCGCCAATTAGCCGAGGCATCAATCAAACAGCTAGATGAAGTGGTGAAAACTCAGTATCAGTTCCAAATCAAATCCACAACAGTAGCGGGTAAACCTGTTGTTAACTGGATTAGTCCGTTTGGAACACTCACCGCCACTCACGGTTGGTTAGACGGAGATGTAGCTTTTTTAGCAATAGGTTCTCCCATCACCGATAAAATTCTTCCTAAACCTAGTACCACCCTCGCTAACAGTCTGGCATTTCAACAGACAGTACCGACAGAACCTAATCCCACAAATGGTCAATTCTACATTGACGTAGAAAAAATAACGAAAAATTTTCCCCTACCAAGACTGATTCCCCAACAACAACCCTTACTAGCCGCTACACGTTCCATTGGTATAACATCTGCCATCAGCGACAATCGCAGCACCCGTTATGATATTTTTTTGACACTCAAAAAAGGTGAGAAGTAAGACTAATTCGTAATTCGTAATGACGCTCGAAGACTCGCTAACGCTACGCTAACGTAATTCGTAATTAACGTCAGTTGGGGTTAAGACGATTTCGCTGCTAGTTATACCCAATTCCCGAAAATTTTTGAATTTTGAATTCCTGAAACAGATTAGGATCAGAACAGTCAGAATCAAAATTTTCAAACATCCCCTGCGGAGAACACTTTATGAATCTGGTTTTACTCCAGAATTGGTTAGATAACGCTTCATTTGCCGTTTTATTTATCACCATGCTGGTGTATTGGGTGGGAGCAGCGTTTCCCAATCTGCCAGCAACTAATGCTTTAGGAACGGCTGGTATGGCGATCGCTAATTTGTGCATCGCTACCCTTCTTGGTGCGCGTTGGTTGGAAGCTGGTTATTTTCCTTTGAGTAATTTGTATGAATCCCTATTTTTCTTAGCTTGGGGAATCACTACAGTGCATCTGATTGCAGAAAATTCCAGTCGTAGCCGCCTAGTGGGAGTCTTTACAACTCCTGTCGCTATGGGAATCAGTGCTTTTGCTACCTTGACATTACCATCAGAGATGCAAATAGCAGAGCCGCTAGTACCAGCGTTGAAGTCTAATTGGCTGATGATGCACGTCAGCGTCATGATGTTGAGTTACTCAGCTTTGATGGTTGGTTCTTTGCTAGCGATCGCTTTTTTGGTCGTCACTCGCGGAAAAAATATTCAATTACAAGGCAGTTCTTTTGGTAATGGTGGCTATCGTACCAATGGCTACCGTCTGCACAAAGCAGGTGAACTAATTTCGCAACCAGCAACACCACCTGTAGAAAACAATGGCTTTGTTCGTTTAGAAAGCAATAACAACGGTAACGGCAACACAGCCGTTTTAAACTTAGTTACCACTCCCCAATCTCCAAGTGTAACATCTGCTGAAACCCTCTCACCCCAACGCCTAAGCCTAGCTGAAACCCTCGACAATATCAGCTATCGCATCATTGGCTTGGGATTCCCTCTACTTACCATCGGTATTATTGCCGGTGGAGTTTGGGCTAACGAGGCTTGGGGTTCTTACTGGAGTTGGGACCCGAAAGAAACTTGGGCTTTAATTACTTGGTTAGTTTTCGCCGCCTATCTCCACGCTAGAATCACTCGCGGTTGGCAAGGTCGCCGTCCTGCAATTTTAGCCGCCAGTGGCTTAGTTGTCGTTTGGATTTGCTACCTCGGCGTAAATCTTTTAGGTAAAGGTTTACATTCTTACGGGTGGTTTTTTTAACAGTTTTATCCCCTCTTGGTCAATTGAGAGGGGATTTCATCACGATGGTTCTTTTGCAATACTAAATAACTGTAAACAATATGATAAAAGCCCAAATCTTAAAAGCAATCAAGGAGATGCCAAATATAGAAAGACTGGAGGTGATTGAATTTGCTCTGCGTTTAGTGCGCGAAGACATGGATAAACCAGAGGAATTGAGTTTGATATCTGCTGCTGAACTTATGCGTACCTACTACGTAGAAGGAAGTGAACTAACTGAGTTTGTTGATACTTGTAATGAAGACTTTTATGAATATCATGACTATGCGTAGGGGTCAGATTTGGCTTTATAGTGCCGACCCTACTGTTGGTGATGAAATTGGTAAAACCCGCCCTTGTATCATTGTCAGCAATGATGAAATGGGGGTTCTTCGTTTAAAAATTGTTGTGCCGATTACAGGCTGGAATAACGCATTTGGTCAAGTGCCTTGGATGGTAAGAGTTGAACCTACACCAGAAAATGGGTTGAGTAAGTTGTCAGCCGCAGATGCGTTTCAGGTGCGTTCTATTTCCCAGCAAAGACTGGTCAGGCAAGTGGGAACTGTGGCTGAAGAGACAATGCAAGGAATTAGCCAAGCTTTAGCGATTATTTTGAATATAAAGAGCTAAATCTCGTGGATATAAAAATAGAATTTTATTACGGATGAACTACTATATTGGGCGAAATTATAAATTTAGTTGCGGGAGATGATTATGACAGATGGATTTGAGATCCTGAATCATGATGAAGTTGTCACCATAGAACCAGACACCTTCAATAAATTAGATATTGCGAAAACTTTTAAAGTCCGTGATTTGATTACAGCTATTAAAGAATATATTGGTGCAGAAGACACAGCCGAGGCAAATTTATATACCCAAGGCTTAAATTGCGAAGTTTTGAAATTTACTGCTCAGGGATGGATTAAAGGAAAAGTTAGACTGGCTTTAGAGTTTTGTCCTGATGAACCTGATTCACCATTAGATGAAATTTATGAAATTCATCAACAACTCCAACAAATTGCTAAGGAATCAGTATGGTAATATTCCATACAAAAATCATCAGATTAACACCTGAAAAATTACTCAATGGTATGGACTGCTCTACACGCAAAAATACATCGTACTATCCGATCGCGCCACCTATTTGAGCGTCAACAACGGCTGTTAGTAGCAGTTTCAGGTGGGCAAGATTCTCTGTGCTTGTTTAAATTATTGTTAGAATTACAACCTAAATGGGGATGGGAATTAGGTATTGCCCACTGTGATCATTGCTGGCGTGATGATTCTCAAGCTAATGCTCATCATGTAGAAACTTTAGCTAAAAACTGGGGTGTATCTTTTTATTTAGCAACAGCGACTAAACCAGTAAATACTGAGGCTGCGGCTCGTGATTGGCGTTATCAAGCTTTAATTGCGATCGCGCAAGCTAATAATTACCAATATATAGTCACCGGTCACACCGCTAGCGATCGCGCCGAAACTCTCCTATATAATTTAATTCGCGGGACTGGCTCTGATGGTTTGCAAGCTCTAACTTGGCAACGTCCCCTTACTGATAAAATTTTGTTAGTGCGTCCCCTGTTAGAAATTACCCGCAAACAAACAGAGCAATTTTGTCAAGAGTTTAACTTGCCAGTCTGGGAAGATTCCACCAATCAAGATTTGAAATACGCCCGCAACCGCATCCGCCAAGAACTCATCCCCTATTTACAACAAAACTTTAATCCCCAAGCTGAACTAGCCATAGCCCAAACGGCTGAACTACTACAAGCAGAAGTGGAATATTTAGAACAAGCAGCCCAAAAGTTGCGGGAAGAGGTGACAGGTGATAGGGGACAGGTGACAGGTGACAGGGGACAGGTGATAGACAATTTAGAAAGTGATGCGTTGTCTTCTTTTCCAGTACGTTTAAATCGTCGGGTATTGCAAAAAGCACCATTAGCACTGCAACGGCGTGTCATGCGTCAAGTGTTACAACAAATACTTCCTGACGCTCCTAATTTTGAACATATCGAGAAATTAACAGCCTTAATTATAGCCCCCAACCGATCGCAAACCGATCCCTTTCCCGGTGGTGCGATCGCTCAAGTCCAAGGTGACTGGATATGTTTAAAATAGTGTTGAGTAAAAAGTGCTGAGTACCGAGTTAAGGACTAGAAATAAAGCTGATAATTCAGCACTCATCACTCAAAACTCAGCACTCAAAACTCAGCACTCAAAACTCAGCACTCAGCACTCAGCACTCAGCACTCATCACTCCCTAAGAAGCTAACAACTCCTGCTGAGATAACAAACTACCGATAGTGTGACGGATTTCAGTAATAGTTTGGAGTTGATAATCACCAGTTTCTTGGATTTGACCCAAAGATTCCCCAATGCTTTGTAGTTTACTTCTTAACTCATCTAAGCAATCTTGAATGGGCTGTACTGTTTCTTGATAGAGATTTACCCGACCCCAGAATTCAGCATTAGCCGTCCGTAGAGAACGTAGATTTTCTTCCATTGTTTTTAGTTCTTGCTGCTGTTGCTGGAGGTCGTGGGTTTGATTATCAATCATTCCTTGGTCTAGTTCCAGCGCAGCACGCATTTGCTCAATGTCACGTCCCAATCTCTGTAATTCTTGTAACTGTTGTTGTTTATGTTGTTCCATTTGTGAAAGAATTGGGCTAAAGTCCATGCTGTTTTCTTCCTCAGCATTAGCAACTGTCTGCCCTTGTCGCCGTAGTAAGATATTTTGATGTTGCTTGATCATTTGTTGCCGCATTAACAGATTGCGTCTTTGTCCCACCAAAGTTTCATTCAGCATTTGATAAAGGTCTTGTTCATCTGCAATTTCTGTTTGCAAATTGATTAAATCCTGACCAGATGCCTGATTCATCTTGCTTTGCAGCTCTTCTATGGTTTCTTGTTTATATTTAAGCTCTTGTTCTTGATCATGAACAAAGCTAGAGTCTATTTCTAACTTTTCTAATAAATCTTGTATTGTCTTTTGCAGTTCACCTAGAGACATATTTTCTAGAGCCTGCACATCAATTTTTTGACCGGGAAACGTGCAGCCAGAAGTTGCTGCTAAAGAATAAATTCGTTGGTATAAATCATCTTGAGATTGCAGCTGCTGTTTAATTATCTGAATTTGTTCTTGCTTACTGGCAAGAGTTGCTGTATTCACCTTGAATTGGGTAGTTTGTTGATCTAAAGTATTTTGTGCTTGTTGCCATGTGTTTTGGCGATCGCTATAAGTTTGCGCTAGTTGCTCAACTTCTTGTTGCTGTTGATCCGCTATAGTTTTTTGTTGGGTAAATTTTTCCCAATGGGGATTGAGGGTAGCTTGTTGCTTTTCGACGAGTTCAAAAGCTATTTGGAGATGTTCCCGCAGTGTTTCTATAGGAGCAATACGACTAGACAGGCGATCGAGTAACTCGCTCATCTTGCGACTTTGCGCTTCATCTAATACTCCCCCCTCTCGCAGACGCTCTTCTAAACGATTCTGCTCACCCCGTAGATGCTCCCAAGCACCTTCTAATTCCTCTCGATTACGTTCAATTTCTGTTTGCAACTGTTCAATTTGTGCGCGGGATGTGTCAACTTCCTGTTGTTGTGATTCTAGGCGTTGAAACTCCTCTTCCATGTTTTGCAACTGTTCTAATCGCACTTCCATGTCCATTTCACGGCGATTTAACTCTTGCGCCTGAAATGTCAGCGATTCCTTCCATTGATCGATTTCGTCTTCCTTGAGCTTATATTTTTCTAGCTGACGAGAAAAATTTTGCAAAATATTCACAAGTGGCCTACTAGCCTCTTGAATTCTCTGCACTTGGCGATTTGGAGTCACTTCCACCAACACCAATGCACCATCATTTAACTTACTAGCTTCCTCAGCAGCTATAACATCTTCCGACACAGGACTCCAATTCTGGTCGGTTCGCTGACAAGCTAGCAGTTTTAGTTCAGTTTTGGAACTCCCACTCAGTAAGCCGCCTTTCTGCTTTTGTACTTCTGCTAAATACAGCACACCGCTAGTCCTCTTGGTACTTCATGTATTTGTTAGAAAATATACTTTATATAATTCTGCTAACTTGTCTTATTCACCTAAAATTGGGAAAAACAAAACAAACAAAACTATTTATAGACGCTGAATTTTGCGTCCTGATATTTTTATAGAAGCGATTTGGTCGCGTCTTTATATTCTGTACTTATGATAGTTACGATGACTTCCGTGTTATCACTAACTTTGTCAAAGACTGTTAAGAAAATTTACGGTTTATAGCTGATTGGATTCCCTGATTAAAACTGGTACAACAAGGCAAAATCAATAACTTTATTTATCGGTTAATATTAACTGCATCAAGAGGAGCTACTTAGAACTAAATGCAGGGAAATTTACGGGAAATTGATATTCGCAGCATCCTGCAATTAATTGAAATAGGACAGCGAACTGGGCAACTCTTAATAGAAAGCTACAGTTTTCACCATCAAGGTAAAGTTTCTGAAGAAGAGGAACAGAAATCTTGGTTGATCTTTTTCCACAATGGCCAAATTATTTATTGCCAAGAAGGGAATAATAATTTGTCACGAATTGACGATTACTTACGTCAGTATCGTGGGGAATTATCGCTAGATGAACAGCAAATAGACTTGTTAGGTGCAGAAAATGCTTCAGAATATGGCTACATTTGGATGCTATTAGAGAAAAATATTATCAACCCCGAAAAAGCACGCGTTCTCATCTATCGCTTGGTTTGTGAAACACTGTTTGACTTGCTGAGTTTACACCGGGGTAGTTTTATTTTTCAACAGGATACAGCACTAGCACCACAATTAACTAGCTGGGAGATTGCGCCTTTAATGGCTAAAATTACCCAACAATTACAAGAGTGGAAGCAGTTATACCCATACATTCAATCTCCAGAACAATTACCGATACTCGCCCAAACAGTTCATTTACACTCCTCGCTACCAACAACCACAGTCAATAAACTCAAGCAATGGGCAGATGGTCAAACATCCTTACGCCAACTCAGTCGCTATCTCGACCGCGATATTTTGACGCTGGCCAAGACAATATATCCATACATACAGCAGGGTTGGCTCAAGCTAACATATCCAGAAACCATTAAATCCCAGGCGCAAGTGAGCAATAAACAAAAGATGAAGATATTATGTATTGACAAAAGCCAGACTACTGGGGAGGCTGTAGAGTCTATTTTGCGGACAAAAGGATACGAAGCAATCAGCCTCAGCAATCCTCTGGAAGCACTCAGTCTAATTTTTCAACTCCAGCCCAACCTAATTTTATGTGAAATGGCCATGCCGGAATTAAATGGTTATGAGATGTGCGCGATGCTGCGACAATCTCAAGCATTTCGGTATATACCGATGATTATGATGGCCAGTAAAGATAAATTTATAGATCAAGTTAGAGCGAAAATGTTCGGGGCAACAGATTTGTTAATAAAACCTTTTAATGATGCAGAATTACTTATGTTGATCAACAAATATCTCAATATTTGATCTGGTGTGGCGAAATAAACTCAAGGCAATACTTGTTCATCCCATAGAATATGGGGTAAAAAATGTTATCACAGAATCAACCAACTCTCAGACTAAAGTTAGTATTCAGTAAACTTGCTGAAAGCTTAAATTTAATTTATACAGTAACTATTGGCGGGGAGATCAGGGAATGTTCCAGAAAGGAACGTCTACACCAGGAGGTAGATAGCCATTTATGAGTACAGTTCTGATTGTGGAAGATAGTCTTGCCCAGAGAGAGATGATTACAGACCTCCTGAAAGCCAGTGGTTTAACAGTCACCCATGCCACTGACGGACTAGAAGCATTGGAGGCAATTCAAACTGAACCCCCTGACCTGGTGGTTTTGGATATTGTCATGCCCCGAATGAATGGCTACGAAGTTTGCCGTCGATTAAAGTCCGACCCCAAAACCCAAAATGTTCCCGTGGTGATGTGTTCTTCTAAAGGTGAAGAATTTGACCGCTACTGGGGCATGAAACAAGGGGCGGATGCTTACATAGCTAAACCGTTTCAACCGACCGAGTTGGTGGGAACAGTCAAACAACTGCTGCGAGGATAAGGATGAAAACAACATGGTTAGCAAACCGGACTTTTTAAATGGTGGTGGTCAAGATCACTTTCGTCCTGAATTACAAGTAGAAAGTCCTGAAGGTGAGTTACATTTGCGGTTTTACATTCCTTCGCATCAGGAGTTTGCACTACCCGCAACTGGTATCCGAGAAGTTATGGAACTAAGTCCTGACAGAATCACCCCGATTCCTAATGCTTCTCCTTTACTTTTGGGTACTCTAAATCTACGAGGTCGAGTAATTTGGGTAGCTGATTTAGGTCAGTTTTTAGGGGAAGCAACTCCGTTAAACACAGACAAAGCAGAGATTCCGGTAATTGCAGTGCAAGAACAAGACACAATCGTCGGTTTAGCCGTAGAAGCAATTGGTGGTATGGATTGGCTAGATGTACAAAATCTCATGCCACCTACCAACATACCGGATACCATGACTCCCTTTTTGCGTGGAGAGTGGTTATTAGAACCTAAAAATAATAAGTGTCTAAGACTACTTGATCAAATGGCAATTTTGCGGAGTGCGCGCTGGGCAGGATGAAATTGGGAGGGAGGAAATGGCAGCAAGTATAGAAGATTACCTCGAAACATATCAACAGGCTTATACAGCCTACGCGCAACAAAATTATGAAGTTGCCGCTACTTTAGTTGATAAGGTGGTGCAAAATGTCCCAGATGACCCTAATTGCCATTTACTGCGGGGTCACATCTACTATGTTTTGCAACAATACGATATAGCCGAAGTAGAGTATCAAAAAGTTTTGCAATTGACTGATGACTTAGAACTTATTAGTGCAGCGCACAAGAGTTTAGAAAATATCAGCCAATATCAAAAACTAATAGCAGAGCAAGTTGAGCATCAAGAACCAATCGCTCTGACAACCACATCGGATTTACTAGAGGTTGAGACATCAGAATTAGAAGATTTAGGAACAATAGATAACTTTGATATCAATAGCTTTAATTTGAATGACTTGGAAACTGACCAAGCACTGATGAATCCAGCAGAAATTTCGGTGGATAATCCATTTGAAATTCCCACAGATAGCTTTCCATTGCAACCAACATCAGAATCTATACTACTTTTGAGTGATGATCCTTTTGCTCTGAATGAACAATCAAGTGAGCAAGGATTAGATACTACTACTAAAGAAGATTCTAGAGAATTAGATTTACCTGTTTTCTGGGAAGAAGATTCCTCAGAAGATAGCTTTGAACAGTTACAAGTTGAGCCTAATTTTTTAGATATTAGTACAGATTACCCAATTGAGAATCAAAATATTATCGATTCACAATTTGGGAAATTTGATACCCCAACAAACCTCAATGGACAATATACAGCTGCTGAATTTCTCGAAAATGAAGAGGCTGAAACACCCAATTCTTTAGATTTTGAATTGAGCAGTAAGAGCCAATTAATTGAGGACTTATCCTTAGAGCAGGAGGAAATAAAGAATAGCCTCATATCAACAGAGAATTTTCTCAGTGGCGATGAAAATTATACCTCTGAAGCTGAACCGAGTAACTATTTACAAACAATAGCAGACCCAGAGGAATTATTAGAGACTCCCCCCGAAGTAAATGGCAATTTTGCTTTAGCAGAACAGCCATATCCAGAGGTAGTCAAACAAGAAATTCAGAGCTTTGATGTCGATGAAAATTTTGATTTTGAAGCATTTGAATCAGCTTTTGGTTCAGAAAGTATGATGGATGATGAGGATACAAACAGCATTCTCAATAAAGACAATTCCAAGAGTAATATAGAATTTTTAGACGACTTTGATGAGTTTGACGATTTAGGAAATATTCCTGGGTTTGACTTATCAGATGCAGATTCTAGCTTTAGTGATGTGATGCTTTCCAGTTCTACAGAAATTGGTAGCATTCCCCAGCATAAAGTTCCAGAACCTACAAACAATGCTAGTAGCGACGATCGCGATGAAGAACTATTTAGCATGACTGGTTCTCAAGAGTCAGTACCAATCTTTACCCAAACAGATGTCGCTAAAGTAGAACCTCAAGTCAGCGTCGAACAGGGTTGGTTAGCCCCATTAGAAAACGCTAATCTAGACACCAAACCTTGGTTAGTAGCTGGAACTGTGGGTATTTTCTCGGCTTTGGTAGTGGCAACAGTCAGCTTTACATCCACCAGCTTTTCTCCACCCCAGCAACGGGAAACAGTGCGGAATACTGGTTGGGCAATGTCACTAGCAGCCGGGATAACAGGTTTTGCTACGGCTGCTTTTATGGGTAGTCTCACCCTCAAACAAATTCGCCGCACTACCAAGGATTTACAAGCACAATTTGATGCTGTGCGTCAAGGCAATCTGAATGTGCAAGCTACGGTGTATTCCGAAGATGAACTGGGGCAATTATCAGCTGGTTTTAACGAAATGGCGCGGGTAATTTTTACTACTACCCATGAAGCCCAACGCAAAGCTGATGAACAAGAAGAAGCTAAAGAAAATCTACAACGCCAAGTAATTCGCCTCTTGGACGATGTGGAAGGGGCAGCCAGAGGAGATTTAACAGTACAGGCGGAAGTCACAGCCGACGTATTGGGAGCAGTTGCTGATGCCTTTAACCTGACAATCCAAAACCTGCGGGATATCGTACAACAGGTGACAGTCGCGGCTAAAGAAGTGACAAAAGGTGCAACCAACTCCGAAACCTTTGCTACAGCACTGTCTAGCGATGCCTTGCGCCAAGCAGAAGAATTAGCTGTCACCTTAAATTCTGTGCAGGTGATGACTGACTCAATTCAACGGGTAGCAGAAGCAGCAAGGGAAGCAGAAGCTGTGGCTCGTGATGCTAGTGCGATCGCTCTCAAAGGTGGTGAAGCAGTAGAAAACACCGTGGCAGGGATTTTGGAAATTCGGGAAACCGTCGCCGAAACTACCCGCAAGGTGAAACGACTAGCGGAATCTTCCCAAGAAATTTCTAAGATTGTGGCTTTAATTTCTCAGATTGCCTCCCGTACTAACTTACTGGCACTCAACGCCAGTATTGAAGCGGCAAGGGCAGGGGAAGCTGGGCGCGGGTTTGCGATCGTGGCAGATGAAGTCCGACAGTTGGCGGATAAATCAGCCAAGTCCTTAAAAGAAATTGAGCAAATCGTCATGCAAATCCAAAGCGAAACCGGCTCAGTTATGACCGCAATGGAAGAAGGGACACAACAGGTAATTAAAGGCACAAAACTGGCAGAAGAAGCCAAGCGATCGCTAGAAAATATCATTCAAGTGGCAAATCGCATTGATAGCCTGGTGCGCTCAATTACCAGCGATACCGTAGAACAGACGGAAACCTCCCGCGCCGTCGCCCACGTAATGCAATCTGTAGAACTCACAGCTCAAGAAACATCCCAAGAAGCACAACGAGTTTCCGGCGCACTGCAAAACTTAGTCGGTGTATCCCGCGACTTGATTGCTTCTGTAGAACGTTTCCGCGTGGAAACTATGGAAACAAGGTAATTAGTCAATAGTCCCAAGTTCCAAGTCCAAAGTTTACATAATTGGCTATTGACTAATGACTGATGACTGATAACTCATGACTATTGACTATTGACTAAAAAACTATGCTGCCGGAACAACAACAGAGGATATTAGGTTACTTTATTGAAGAAGCTAGAGACCACCTCAACACTATTGAGCAAGGGTTACTCAATCTTCAAAGTACCTTGAACGACCCGGAAATGATTAACGAAGTTTTCCGGGCGGCTCACTCCATTAAAGGTGGTGCGGCAATGCTGGGATTGAATAGCATTCAGCATACCTCCCATCGTCTGGAAGATTGTTTCAAAGTTCTCAAAGAGAATCCGATTCAGGTTGACCAAAAACTAGAGTCATTATTTCTGGGTGTTTCTGACACCCTCAAGGCACTTTTAGAGCAGTTAAGCGGGCCTTTTGGTTTATCAGAAGAAACTGCTAATACCTTGATGTCAGAGACAGAGCCTGTCTTTCAATGGCTGAATCAGCATTTGGAATTACTAGTACAACAAAGTGGTACTGGAATAGTAGAGACATCTACTTTCGTTCAACCAACGGCAATAGAAAGTGTAGCTACACTCACAGAAATATTTTTCCGGCAGGATTTACCGACAACAACAGACAACACCGCCATACCTCAAGAAGCACCTACACCAGTTACGACAACAACAAACGATTATTGGGGTGAATTTCAAGCCCAGGTGCTACAAATACTGCGGGAAATGTTGCAACTGTTTAAACAAAAAGCAACACCAGAATCTCGCCAAAATCTTCAGCAATGCTGTCACCAGTTAGTTAAACTAGGTCAAAACTGGAATTTACCTAATTGGTGTACTTTGTCTAAAGCCGCAGCCACCGCTATTGGTAATTCTGAAAATAGCTATCTCACCTTAGCTAAGATTGTCATCACTGAAATTAAAAAAGCTCAAGAGTTAGTGCTGCAAGGTAGAGAACTTGAGATTACAATTAGTCAGCAATTAGAATCTCTTTGGGGTTTTCCCGAAACTGCATTACTAGAAGTAGCTCAAGGTTTATTGGGCGATGTACCTTCTACGGTGACACAATCATTAACTACACCAGCACCTAGCGTATCTCAACAAAAAATTCATGAAGTAGTAGTGTCTGCAAAAACCGAAGAATTGCCAAAAGATAGCATAACTAGTCTAACTGAAGTATCTGAGCAACTTGATCTCCAGGTAGATACTCAAGTAACTTCAGAAAGCACTGCTGCCGAAAATGACATTAACACTAATCTTTTCTGGGAAAGTCAAGAGCGTCCATTTGTTCATGCTGCAAAAATAGACAATCATGGCCCAGAGGTAGGATTAGCTGAGTTAAATAGCTTGGCTGATTTATTTGAAGGTGAGACACAAGAACTAGATGATACTTGGCAGCATGAGGAAATTATAGAAAAAAATGGAGATTCTAGTGAATTAGAAGTAGAAATTAACGAAACTATTATTCAAGAAATTGATAACGATTTAGCTGATTTCCTCTCACTTGATGGCGATGCTCATCAGTTTGGAACTAGTACAGATAAAATAGAAAATTTAGGGTTGTTATTTGGTGATATCCTAACGGAGCAAGAAAAATCGCCACAAAACTTTAATAATACTGGTGAAATAATTCCAGAAAATATACATACTACTGAGATACAGGAAGATCCTGAAATTTTAGAAGAGTTTTTGAATATAACAAATAGTGATATAAATCAACTAGAAAATGAAACTATTACTAGTATTGAGGAAAGCACTAACTCATCAAATAGTTTCGATGATTTATTCCTAGAGCAAGATTTAAATACAAACACATTAGAGGAAGTTAAACTTCATCATCAACCTGTAAACAATCTGAACACACCATTAGAAAGTGTAAGTTTAGATAATATATTTGAGGATTTAGAAGAGAATACTGAAATATCTACAGATGAACTAGAAACTAGCAATATCTTGGATGAGCAGCCTATCAGAGTCTGGGAATTTGCTGCTAATGCAGAAGATTTGGGTAGCTTATGGAATCAAGAAATTTCAATAGAACCAGAGCAATTATTAGCATCTGTTGTTGAAAATGAGATAGGACAGGAGTTAGAAGATAGTTTATTGGCTGTGGCGGAGTCTGGTGAAATTTTCCGTGATAGTGAAGAATCTATGACCTCTGGGTTAGAGAATTTTGATGTAGAAGATTTGAATACAACTTTTCTCCAGCCAGAAGAGGATTTGGATTTAATATTAGAATCAAATACTGATGAGAATTTGTTTGCAGAGTTAGCAAGTACAGACTCCATCATTACTCCTGATCTAGGCGATCGCAGAATTTATGCTACAGAATCCCCAGAATTTTCACAAGCACCAGAAGCTTTAGATTTTATACCGGAATTTACCAATCAGTTACCAGAAACATCCTCTGTAAATTCTCAACTATCATTCGCAGAATTGGCAGTTGGTTTATTTAATGAAAGCGATGATAATGATCCTATTGAATCATTGGAAGGTATAGATAATATAGATGATAATTTCTTTACTGCAACTAGTAATTTGAATTTACAGCAGAATGCAGAAGTTTCAAATGATATTTCTATGGGATTAGAAAGCGATATTGAGCTTTCAGATATTGATGAAAATAGTGAATTTGATTTAGATGCTAATTTACGAGCAATAACAAATGAATTACCAACAAATAATTTAGAAGAATGGGCTATACCTATTAGTCAATTAACAGATATTGTCATTGAAGATATCACTATTAATGATAGTCAATTAAGTAGTGATGAACTTTTAGATACAGCAGGTGAGGAAAATAGCGAATTAGACTTTGGTGAATATATACTGGCGACAACTCATAGTGAGTTGTCACAGACGACAATTCAAGACTTTACAGAAAATATCAGTTTTGACCTGGGTAATACAGTCGGTGAGGAAACTAGCAACTTAGATTTTGCTGAGTTGTCACAGACGACAATTCCAGACTTTACGGAAAATATCAGTTTTGACCTGGGTAATACAGTCGGTGAGGAAACTAGCAACTTAGATTTTGCTGAGTTGTCACAGACGACAATTCCAGACTTTACGGAAAATATCAGTTTTGACCTGGGTAATACAGTCGGTGAGGAAACTAGCAACTTAGATTTTGCTGAGTTGTCACAGACGACAATTCCAGACTTGACCGAAACTATTGGTCTTGACCTGGGTAATACAGTCGGTGAGGAAACTAGCAACTTAGATTTTGCTGAGTTGTCACAGACGACAATTCAAGACTTTACAGAAAATATCAGTTTTGACCTGGATAATACAGTCGGTGAGGAAACTAGCGACTTAGATTTTGCTGAGTTGTCACAGACGACAATTCAAGACTTGACCGAAACTATTGGTCTTGACCTGGGTAATACAGTCGGTGAGGAAACTAGCAACTTAGATTTTGCTGAGTTGTCACAGACGACAATTCAAGACTTTACAGAAAATATCAGTTTTGACCTGGATAATACAGTCGGTGAGGAAACTAGCGACTTAGATTTTGCTGAGTTGTCACAGACGACAATTCAAGACTTGACAGAAACTATTGGTCTTGACCTGGATAATACAGTCGGTGAGGAAACTAGCAACTTAGATTTTGCTGAGTTGTCACAGACGACAATTCAAGACTTGACCGAAACTATTGGTCTTGACCTTGGTCATACAGTTGATGAGGAAACTAGCGACTTAGATTTTGCTGAGTTAGATATAGAGCCTAGCAGCGAGTTAAAGGATGAAAATCCAGATGCTAGTTCTGAATTAATACTCAATGCAATTACACCAGATATTGAAGAGACAAATACCGTTGCATTACCACTAGAAACAGACACCAGTATCCTAGATGAGTTTGCTGATTTAGACGCATTACTAGAAGTAGAATTATCACCAAATAATGATGTTAGTTCTATACAAGAAGATGATTTTGCAGATTTAGAGGCGTTGCTGGGTGAAGACAATACTTCAACAACACCAAACGAGCAGCAAAATGCAGCAATTCCACCTGCTACACCAAAATTTATTCCACCTACTACTAGCAACCAAGTTTCATCACCAGTAGTAAAAGATGAGTTTAGCGATCTGGAAAAATTGTTAGCAGAAGCAGATCAAACTATATCTCAGTCAACACCAGTCAAACAAACTACAGGAAAACTGCAACGTTCTTCTACTCGTCGTCAGGCGAAATTTGAAGAAACGATGAAAGTTCCAGTTAAGCAACTGGACGATATGAGTAATTTGGTGGGTGAATTGGTAGTCAATCGCAACACCTTAGAGCAGGATCACGAAAGGTTGCGACAGTCCCTAGATAATTTGCTGGTTCAAGTGCAGCAGCTCTCAGATGTGGGAGCGAGAATGCAGGAATTGTATGAGCGATCGCTATTGGAAGCGTCTTTGTTAGCTAGTCGCAAAACTAGGGAAATTCCCCTCATCATTCATGATCCCAATGCTGATCGGGGTCTTAGCGCATTAGAAATGGATCGCTTTACTCCCTTCCATACACTCTCTCAAGAAATGATTGAATTAATTGTCAGAGTGCGTGAGTCGGCTAGTGACATTGATTTTGTGACAGAAGAAACCGAACGAGTAGCACGACAGTTCCGTCAGGTAACAACTCAGTTACAAGAAGGACTGACACGCGCTCGCATGGTTCCTTTCTCCCAAACAATTGATCGCTTGCGGCGCGGCGTGCGGGACAATGCCATTAAATGTGGTAAACAAGTTGAGTTGATGATTGAAGGTGGTGATACCTTGATTGACAAGATGATTTTGGATCATCTCACCGACCCGTTAACGCATATGCTCAACAATGCGATCGCTCACGGGATTGAAACCCCAGATATTAGACAAGCATCTGGTAAACCACCAGTGGGAATTATTACCATCCGTGCGTTCCACCAAGGTAATCAAACGGTGATTTCCGTGGGTGATGATGGAGCTGGTATTGATACAAACAAGATTAAAACCTTAGCAGTTAAACGGGGTATGATTACACCAGAGCAGGCAAAAAATATTTCCCGCCTGGAAATCTATGACCTATTATTCCACGCTGGGTTTAGTACCAAAGATGAAGCCGATGAAATTTCTGGTCGTGGTGTCGGGATGGATGTGGTGCGATCGGAAATTAGCGAGATTCGCGGCATAGTCAATACAGATTCTACTCTAACTAAGGGAACAACCTTTACAATTCGTTTGCCACTTACCCTAAGTATTTGTAAGGCTCTATGTTGTGTCTCCGATAAAGCTAAGATTGCCTTCCCGATGGACGGTGTGGAAGATACCCTAGATATCCCCAGCAAAAATATCCAAAAAAATGCCGATGGACAATCATTTATTTACTGGCGTGATACCATCCTCCCATTCCGTCCCCTCAAGGAATTATTAACCTTCAATCGTCAACTCAGTCGCGGTAGTGTTTACGGCGGTAACAGAGATGATGATATGATTTCCGTTGTTGTAGTGCGATCGGGAAATACCCTGCTGGCTCTCCAGATTGACCTAGTATTGAGTGAGCAGGAAATTGTCATCAAGCAATTTGAAAGTCCAGCACCAAAACCCATTGGTGTGGCTGGTGCTACAGTCTTGGGTGATGGTCGCATCATGCCTATTGCTGATGTATTAGAATTAATCGACATCTTCCAAGGACGGATGTCCAAACAAAGTGGCAATACTCTCTGGCCACAAGCAGGTTCTCCCAGTCTGCCAGAACCTCTACCTGAGAAGATTGATCCGACTGTACTTATTGTTGATGACTCAATTACAGTCCGAGAATTACTATCTCTGACCTTTAATAAAGCTGGTTATCGAGTGGAACAGGCGCGAGATGGTCAGGAAGCTTGGGACAAACTCCGTTCCGGGTTGCCTTGTGATATTGTCTTTTGTGATATTGAAATGCCTCGTTGCGACGGTCTGGAGTTGTTATCACGCATTCAAAAAGACTCGAATCTCAACCACCTACCTATTGCGATGCTCACCTCACGGGGTGCAGATAAGCACAGACAAATGGCGATTCAGCTAGGTGCTAGCGGCTACTTTACTAAACCCTACTTAGAAGAAGCTTTACTAGAAGCAGCCGTGCGGATGTTGAAAGGGGAGAAATTGGTAAATAGTGTTGGTTAATTAACGTTTTTGACCTCTCCCCCAACCCCTCTTCGACGCAGGGCTGTTTCATTCCCTAAAGAGCGATAAATATCAAGGGTTCTAGCGATTTAAAATTGATTATTTTGTTACCAGAGTGCCAAGAAAATGAACAATTTTACTGTTGTTTAAGTGCTTAAAAATTCATCTTCTCGTCACCCTCACTTACAATTTTCTCGCTAACCATCTTGACAAATTGTGTTTGAAATGGAATGAAACAGCCCTGCTCTTCGACGCGGAGAGGGGTTAATTAATTGCTTTGCAGTGGGGCATTTAAGGCTTTTTCGATGCGATCGCGTGTTTCGAGTAAATGGGCTTTGGTATATTCGTCATTAGTATTCATTTGGGGTAATTTTTCATTTAATTGCTTAAGCTTATACCAAGCGAGGGAACGGGCATCTTCTGGGACATGTTCTCGACGTAATACCATCCCAATCAAAATGTCGATATACTCCCTTTGTAAACCCCGGCGAAAACTGGTGATTTTTAGCTTTCCACCCTTTGGTTGTAGTACCTCTGTCCAAATGCCAGTCTGCAAAGTATCAAATAATTCTGGTAAAGGCAGTGCTTTATCTGGTGGACTTTTAACTTCGATATCCTTCAGTAGTGAGAGACGACTACCTGAGAGTAAGTCCCTTAATACGGCACTTTGCAA
The DNA here is from genome assembly GCF_022063185.1 of Nostoc sp. UHCC 0870. Taxonomy (NCBI): domain Bacteria; kingdom Bacillati; phylum Cyanobacteriota; class Cyanophyceae; order Nostocales; family Nostocaceae; genus Nostoc; species Nostoc sp. UHCC 0870. The sequence continues at coordinate 3,652,096 of NZ_CP091913.1, forward strand.
TAGTAATGTTAAATCATGGATGGGATAATCTAAACGCCCAACTTGGGGATAGCTGCCCCAATGTCGCCACCGGGAAGGTGCTAATTTATTCAGTAAATCTGGGGGAAAATTTAAAGCATTTTCAGCAAAGACATAATTTTGCAGGGTTTTTAAAGCTTCCCTTTGTTTTTCTAGTGGTACTTGTGTAAATGGTAATCTTACTGCTTGATTTTCCAGGGTGCTAGATGATATTTCTCTGCCCTGCATTCGATAAAAAGATTGTCCACCAATGTATTTTGTAGTGTAGAAAATATTGTCAAAGTAGTTACGGAGAATACTGTTAAAACGGTATCTGACATCGCTGTAGCTATCTCCCGCTAGTGGGTAACGTTTGTTGAGTCTTTCCCACATCACCTGTAAATTATTGAGCTGCCACTGGGAATAAACGAGTACATTATTGCTATAGTCCCAAGCATCAGCAGTGGGGTCAAGATGATATACATCTTCATCGGTGGCGTAACTTAACTCAGGCTTGTAGGATTGGTTGGCGATTTCTTGCAGTATTGACTTTTCAGCAATGGGGGTTTTGGCTTGGGTTGGTGTGTAGCCATACTGAATCGCCCACTGATCATAAAGCCCAACTATGCTAGGGAAATAATCTCCCTGCTTTGTCCCTTGAGGGGCAATATTGGGGGGAATATAGTCCATCACCGAACTTGTCAAACCTTTGGTACGGGTAATTTCTTGATTATTCATTTCTTCTGGTGCTAGGAAGGTGCTACCCCGGAAGTTATGACGTAAACCAAGAGTATGACCGACTTCATGAGCAATAATTAAACGTAAATATTCATGGACGTATTGTTCTACTTGTTCTTGGCTGGGTGGTTTATCTGCCAAGAGTGACATCGCCACAGAACCATAGGCAAATTGATTGGCTGCTTCTATGCCATAGCAAAGATCGTATTTACTTGCTAATAGGGATAATCGACGTAAGAGATCATTTGACTTACTGTTATTGCTGGTGGCTCGATTATTGTTACACAAACGGCGATCGCGAATTAATTCTGATAAGGAAGTGCGGGTTGGGGTTTGATTCGGTTGTACCAGTTGTTCATATTGTCCTCTGAGGAAGCGGACAAAGCTGGCATCGACTAAGATGTCTGCATCCAAAATTTCCCCTGTTAATGGGTTTACACGGGATGGTCCCATTGCAAAATAACCATCGACGGTGTTAATCCAGCGAATTGTATTGTAGCGGATATCAGCCGGGTCCCAAGTGGCATTATCTGGCATTTGTCGGACTTCAATCGCATCCTTAAATCCAGCTTGGAGAAAGGCTTGATTCCACATCAGCACCCCTTCTTTAATAGCATCGCGGTACTTTAACGGTACGGCGTTATCAATCCAGAACACAATCGGCTTTTTGGGGCGAGAGATGGGTGCTTCGGGGTTTTGTTTTTCTAGATGCCAGCGATTAATGTAGCGCACAAAGGTATCATCGCGATCGTCTCTTGATAAATCTTGGTAAGCGGTGATGAAATACCCCACACGTTCGTCAGCTAACCGGGGACGATAGTTATTGTTTGGTAGTTGTGAGAGACTGTAGTGAACTCTGAGGGTAAAAGCACGGTTGTCAGGTAGGGATGTCAAACCTAGCATTTCAATTTCTTTGCTACTACTCCCAAAAAAGTTCAACACCGATTCAATTTCTAAGTTTTGGGGAAAGGCTTTAGCGTTACCAAAATAGGATTGCTCTGTGTTGGGGGCAATGCCTATACTGGAAGCTAATCCTGCCAAGTCTGTTAGTAGTAAGTCACCTAAGTCAATCAGTAAAGTTTTGCGTTGGGGATGAATGCTTTTAATGGCTATGGAGTAGAGAATTGAATCACTAAAAGACCTGGCGCGCGATCGCGCTTGAGGATCTCCTTCACGCGTGCGAAAATTAACGTTACGCACCACAAATTTTAATTGATTATCCAGCTTTTGGAAATAAAACAAAAAATCTTGCAGTGGCATCCCACTATAAATTCCTCTTTCACCAATGCCAGATTCTAGTGTGGTGGTAGCTAGGTAGTTTTTGTTGAGTTGTTCTGGCTTGATTTCTAGATAAATTTTATTTTTTTCTTTATGACGATATAAGGTAAATAAACCCTCTAACTTTTCAGTATCTTTGGTGAGTTCGCTAAATTCTTCTAAATCATCTTTTTTATCAGGCTTAGATGCTGTTTTAGGTTTATTTTCTGATTTATCCGTAGGTTTTCCAGCCTTTAAAAATGGTTGCTGTGGTGATTTTTTAGTATCTTTAACTAGCCAATAAAACAACTGGCTTTTTACCTGTTGCTGCTGATCAATTACCCATATCTGTCCCGGTATTTGTACCTGAGATTGCAGGGGTAATTTGAGAGTATTAGTCACTAATTTTTTGGATATTACCGAATTATTGGTGGTTAAGTTTTTAGGAATAGGGGCAGATATTTGATTATTTTTATATAGATTTTGATATTGTTTTGTTTGGTCTTGTACTTTGTCCGCTATATCGTGCCTAGGCGGTATTAAATTAGCATTAGCTGTTGTGATGGAGAACAACAAACTATGCAACAAAATTACATAAAAGCTCAATCTATTCATTGACTTTATCCCTGATAAATATCATTAATTAATTTTTTCTAATTAAAGTATTTTTACTTATTACCAACAAACGATCAGCTACAAGCAGCCAATCAGTTTATTTTTAATAATCATTTTTAGTCTGGTTGTTTTATTTTGGTGTAGTATTTTTCCTAACAATTGTCTTTGTAGCAAACATTACGCATTATTTTGACATCAGTTTCGTAAAGTTGCCTGTTACAAATATCATATCTTAGCCAAAATCGTTGGAAATGGCTAGTTTTTCCGCAAAAAAAGCCCTAATTATCAAGCGATTTATTTAGTTTTACGTAGAGAAAAATATCTTTTGAGGTGAGATGTTATTGATGGATTGCCAAATTTACTTACTGAGCTTTATTTTATACTGTGTTTCTTAGACATTAGGCAAGCCATATCAAACATAAATTTTTCTAGAAAATCTTGCTATTGAAAAATAATCAGTATTATTGGATACAAATATGTCACAATTACCTCAAGTTTGGAAACTTTTACAAAATTATGTCAAAGGTACGAGATCACAAGATAGACCGATAAAGAAGCATTTGGAATATACAAGATTTTTGCATCTCAGAAAAAACCTGCAAAAACCAGATAGTGTAAATGTTTATCGAGATAATTTACAAAAAGATATTTTTTTGCAACAATTACAAAGAAAATTAGCCGCATGGACAGACTCAGGGAAAGATTGCGAGTTTGATGTCAGCGATCGCCAATTTTATCAAGAAATTTACGACTTACTAGGCAATGGTGCATTGACAGCAGAAATAGTAGAAAAGCTCATGGATTTGCTCATCACTGAAAATCTTTGGCAACCACTACTACTATTTCAGCGTTTGCAAGGTTTTTATGAACGTTGGTGTGGGGGAGAATTTATTGACGCGCCGCCTGATGATAACTTCCCTCAGCAAAAATTGATGGAGATGGTAGCACAGAATCAGGCGATCGGGCTAAGACAAGTAGATATATATACTGGACTAAATGTATTAATTTTACTACTGAAGTTACATCGTTACGCTCAAGCACAAGACGAACTACGGCATCAAATTAACTTTTATCCCTCCAGCCAACCAGACACAGACAGCTTTTTCACCTCCCAACTACTGCGGGTGATTAACTATAGCGATGCCATTGAAATTGGTAACTTTAGTAATATAGTCGGGGAATTTCTCAAAGGTGCTAACTTTAGAGGCGCATATTTAGGTGATGCCAATCTCACAGGAGTTAATTTTAGCGGCGCGAATCTCTCAGGTGCATATTTGGGTGATGCAAACCTGACTGGTGCAAACTTTCAAGATGCTAACCTAGCAGGCGCAAACCTAGGTGATACCAATCTCAGTGGTGCAAACCTCACAGGTGCTAACCTCAGTAATGCAGACCTCAGCAGTGCCAATCTCACAGGGGCAACCCTCATAGGTGCTAACCTAGATCGTACCGACTTAAGCCGTGCCGACCTCAGCAGTTGCCAGATCAACGATGCTGAACTATGCCATGCTAACCTGAGTGGTGCTAACCTCAGAGATGCGGAACTTGCACGCGCCAACCTAGCCAACGCTGTTCTTTTCGGTGCAAATCTCAGCGATGCTAACCTCAAAAACGTTAACCTCAACCACGCCGACCTTTGTCGCGCTGATTTATCTGGTGCTGATTTATCTGATGCTGTTCTGAATGGTACTAACCTCAGTGACACCATTCTATTCAGCACCAACTTGAGTGCAGCCAGCCTCATAGCCGCAGACCTCAGCTATGCCAAACTCAACGGGGCTAAACTTAACGATGCGAAACTCAACGGTGCAATGTTTTTAGGTGCAGACCTCAGTGGTGTTGACCTGAGTCGGGTAGTTCTCCACGATGCTGATTTGAGTGGCGGTCTTCTCAGCGAAGCTGACTTGAGTGGTGCAGACCTGACTGATGCGGTACTCTTGGGTACTGACCTGAGTTTTGCCAATCTCAATAGTGCTAATTTGAGTGGTAGTAATCTCAGTGGTGCAATGCTCAATGGTGCAGATTTAACGGAAGCTAATCTTAGCTATACCATTCTTGACGATACAGACGTAACTGAAGCCAACTTAGAAGCCACACAGTGGGGTGAAAAGCAGCAATGGGAAGGCGTGCGAGGTTTAGAGACAGCCCTGAATGTACCTGTAATGTTAAAGAAACAGTTGGGGAGATAACTGATTAAAAATTATTATCTATAACTACTCATATCTACATAAACATAGATGATCAACTTGTCTCAGGACATTTATTTAACAACTGTGCCAAGATTAACACTGAGTTTATTGGCTGGTGAACAATGACTTGGGCTTCAGGGCAGCATTTGCAAGGTGGTAAGTACACTATTGAACACGAATTAGGCGAAGGTGGCTTTGGTATAACTTATCGAGCCAAAGATAATTATGGACGTTTGGTTGTGATCAAAACTTTGAATGATCAAGTGCAACGCCGTCCAGATTTTGCCAAGTTTCAGCAAGACTTTATTAATGAGGCAATCAAACTAGCTAAATGTAGTCATCCTCATATTGTCCAAATCCATGAGGTTATTAATGAGGATTCCTTGTGGTGCATTGTGATGGAATATATCGATGGGGAAAATTTAGCGAGTCGGGTAGAAAATCAAGGCGTTTTGTCAGAAGCGGAAGCATTGGGTTACATTCAGCAGATTGGTGAAGCGTTAACGGTAGTTCACAACAATGGATTGCTGCATCGAGATGTAAAACCGCAAAATATCATGCTGCGTTCTGGTAAAACAGAAGCGGTGTTAATTGACTTTGGCATTGCACGGGAATTTTCTCATAATTTAACTCAAACCCATACAGGAATGCTATCTGATGGTTTTGCGCCAATTGAGCAATATGACAAAAGAACAAAACGGGGTGCTTACACAGATGTTTATGCCTTGGCAGCAACATTATATTCTATTTTAACGGGTGAAGTTCCTACCATAGCTCCAATCAGAGCTATTAATACATCATTAGAAGAACCAATAAAAATTAATCCAAGTATTAGTAACAGGGTTAATCAAGCGATTCTATATGGAATGCAGATCAAGCCAGAAAACCGACCTCAATCAATAGAAGAATGGTTGCCTTTAATTCAATTGCCACTAAATGCCAATACTAGCTCTTCTCACTTGTTTTTTCTGAGTGATTTGAGTTCACCAGTAGCAATGGAATATCACAGGCTTAACAGACTACTTGCTGCCAGAAATTGGAAAGAGGCTGATCAACAAACTAGAACCCTTATTCTGTGCATAGCTAATCGCAGCACAGAGGGCTGGCTACGAGATAAAGATATTGATACTTTTCCCTACCAAGACCTTCATATCATCAACCAACTTTGGCTTGAATACAGTAATGAACGCTTTGGTTTTACTGTACAAAAGCGTATCTGGGAAAATGTGAATAAAAATGTGGATAGGTTTGGTAATCGTGTTGGATGGCGTGAGAATAAATCATGGATTAAATATAGTAACTACACATTCAATCTCAATGCACCTGAAGGGCATTTACCACAATTTCTAGAAGTATTGGGTTTTGTATGGAAATCAGGTTGGTTCGGTGCATATTGGGACGGAAATTTGAGTAGGCTTTATTCTTTTATATCGAGATTGGAGAAGTGTAAAATAAAGTAGAAACCGGTTTTTATCATAAGTTTTGCCATCATTGATGAAATGAGATTGCATTGCAATTTATAATCGGTAAACAGTGAACACGTTCATTCTAGGCTGATAAAGTTTATTTAGTGCTGAGTAGTGTTGGCGGTAGCGCGGCGTTTAGCCGGTGCTGAGTCCTGAGTAAACAATTCTTTAATTTTGACCCTTCACTTCGTTCGAGGGCAAGATTTTGAATTGATTAGTCCCTCACGTCTTCCCGCTACCCAACAAATACAACAACGCCATCCGCACAGCGACACCACTTGTCACCTGTGACTGAATCAAACTAAATTCTGGGTCATCCATTAAATCAGAACTGATTTCCACACCCCGATTAACAGGCCCCGGATGCAAAACTTTGACATGAGGCTGACACAGTTGCAACTTGGCGCGGGTAATGCCAAATAACTGATGATATTCTCGTAAACTGGGTAATAAATGGGAAGTCATGCGTTCTTTTTGCAAACGCAATGTCATGACAAAATCAGCATTTTCTAAAGCTGGTTCTAACTGCCAATGAATGAATAGTTTACCTGGAGGTACTTCTATTCCTTCTGCATAGATATACTCACTAAAAAATTTAGGTAATAGAGTCGGCGGTGCAGCTAAATGTACTTCCGCACCACTAGCGATTAAACTCCAAATATTGGAACGGGCGACACGAGAATGTAAAATATCTCCTACGATCGCAATTTTTTTATCCTTTAATAGTTCCAGACGGGGATTAGCTGGATCAATTAGACTACAAATTGTAAATAAATCTAGCAATGCTTGGGAAGGATGCTCATGTTGTCCATCGCCAGCATTGAGGACACTAACTTTCACACCTAAACGATCCATTTCATCAGCGATCGCATTTGGTACTCCGGCCTCTTTATGGCGGATCACCATAATATCAGTTCCCATCGCCAAATAGGTTTTCGCTGTGTCGAGAATTGTCTCGCCTTTAGTCATGGAAGAAGTAGCAGCCGAAAAGTTCAGTGTATCTGCACTCAGGCGTTTAGCAGCGATTTCAAAACTGCTGCGAGTCCTGGTAGATGGTTCAAAAAATAAATTCGCTACCACCTGTCCCTGCAAAGTTGGTACTTTCTTCGTTCGCCGTGATAATACCTCCCGAAAACTAGCAGCAGTTTGTAAAACGATATCGTATTCAGCAGGCGTGAAGTCAGCTAAAGACAGGACGTGATGACGATTCCAAGTAGATGTAGGCATGGACTGGGGACTGGGGACTGGGGACTGGGGACTGAGGACTGGGGACTGGGGACTGGGGACTGGGGACTGGGGACTGAAGATGGGTAGAAAAGCTAGAAACAACTTTACCCTTATACCCCTATACCCCTACACCCCTACACCCCTCCTTTCTAAGTTTGTAAATTAAAAACTTTCAAAGCTACAGAAATCATACTGAGGAAAGTTAAAAACCCAATTGTATCAAGCATGGTGGTGACTAAGGGGCCACTCATGAGGGCAGGGTCTAGCTTTAGGCGTTTTAAAGCCATTGGCAGTAGAGTCCCAAGGGTTACAGCTACCATTGTATTAGTTGCCATGACCACTCCAGCAATTAAAGCTACCCATCGCTCTTGGGGTTTAGCCCAAATTAAAGAAAGAGCAAACATCGTTATAGCTAAAACTACTGCTGTACCTAAACCTGCTAAAATCTCCTTACGGAGAATTTTCATAGTATCTTTGGGTGTGACTTCTCCTACCCCCAAACCTCGGATAGTAACTGTGAGTGATTGAATGCCCACAGTGCCACCTGTATTAGAAAATATCGGCATAATTACCGCTAATACTGGCACAGCCGCAATTACAGATTGAAATGGCGCGATCGCACTGGCTGCACCAATATACAAAGCCATAATTCCCAACAACCAAGGCAAACGCTTACGTATAGTCTCTTGGGGAGAAGACAAAGTATCTTCATCACCGCTAACACCTGCCAATCTTTGGAAGTCTTCTGTCGCTTCTTCTTCTAAAACATCGACTACATCATCAATAGTAATAATACCGACTAATCGATCCTCCTTGTCAACCACAGGGATAGCGATTAAGTCATAGCGTTTCATGACTTGAGCGACTTCTTCCTGGGGTGTATCAGTTCTGACCTTAATGACGCGATCGCTAGCAATATCTCCAATCAAAACTTCTGGGAAGGTAAACAACAACTGTCGCAGTGACACAACCCGCCCCAGCTTGCGGTTATCGTCTGTGACGTAAGCATAGTAAATTGTTTCTTTGTCTTCATCTTGACGGCGAATTTTACTGAGGGCTTCACCTACAGTCAAGCCTTCCCGCAACCGCACATATTCTGTAGTCATGATCCGCCCGGCTGTGCCTTCGGGATAACCGAGAATAGTTGCTGTAGCTTGCCGTTGTTCTGGACTCAGCTCTCGTAATAGCCGTTTAATCACTAAAGCAGGCAATTCATCAAATAATTCTGCCCGTTCATCAGGACTCATCGCTTCTACAAGCTGCACCACTTGAGTGTCGTGTAAGGAGTTGATGAGTTCTTCCTGAACCTCTGTTGGTAAATATTCAAATACATCAATTGCTTGATCTTTGTTGAGCAGACGAAAAGCGATCGCACGCTTTTTTTCCGGCAATTGTGCAATATATTCTCCCACATCCACAGGTGGTGACTGATTTAAATCCCATTTCAGCTGGTTTAAATCAGCAATATCCATGAGCGAATTGCGAATATCCTGTGTGAGCATGATACTACCTCCTATAGTCTCCCCCGCGCTGGGAGACTAACTCGCCAACTCAGAGGAGGATGATACTGCCATCTAGTGGACTTTTGTCCATAAAATTTCAAAAATTGAACTCGATATTGAATTAAAGCACCGCTAAACAATAATCCTAACCCGGAATTTGTTTAACCGAATAGGTTTTGATGGAAAATGTGCAAGATTTTCACTTTTCCACACAAGTTCACTATACCGCCATGATTTTTAATTAGCTGTAAATTCTACTATTATCAGCATCTATAGATAAACTTATCTGAGCATAACTGACTACAGAATTTCATTAATTCTCTGCGTACCTTTGCGCTGCCCTCCGCGCCCCTCTGCGTTTAAACTTCCACCTCAATTCTCACCCAATCAAGTTAAAATAGCACCACCCATCAAACGTTCGTAGCGATATTTCAACTCTGCCTTCATTAAAGTCCAACGCTCTAAACTAGCATCTATTTCTATCACTTTCTCAGCAGCTTGCCTTGCTAACAATAAAACTTCCTCATCTTCTACTAAACTAGCCAAAGTAAAATCCGCCACCCCTGATTGGCGAGTCCCTAAAACCTCTCCCGGCCCCCGAAACCGCATATCCATTTCCGAAATAAAAAAGCCATCTTGGGACTGTTCCAAAACTTTTAATCGTTGTTGAGCATCAGGACTTTTGGAACTACTCATTAATAAACAGTAGGATTTAGCAACACCACGTCCAACCCGTCCCCGCAATTGGTGTAATTGTGATAAACCAAAACGCTCCGCATTTTCAATGAGCATTACAGTTGCATTAGGCACATCTACTCCAACTTCCACCACAGTAGTAGAAACTAAAATCTGCGTTTGATTATCACGGAACTTAGTAATGGCTTCGTCCTTCTCAGCCGAACTCATCCGCCCATGCAACAACCCCACCTGGAACTCTGGAAAAATACTTTCTTTCAGCTTTTGGTGTTCTTCCACCGCCGATCGCAAATCTAGTTTCTCTGATTCTTCCACCAAAGGTAATACTACATAAACTTGCCGACCTTGGGCAATTTCCCGGCGTATCAAGTCATAAGCTGAACTGCGTTGCTGACTTGTCAATGCAGTAGTTTGAATTGCTTCTCTTCCCGGCGGTAACTCATCAATTTGGCTGACATCCAAATCCCCATGTACAGTTAACGCCAATGTGCGGGGAATTGGGGTAGCAGTCATAGTTAATACATGGGGTTGTTCGCCTTTTTGTTGTAACAACGCCCGTTGTTTCACCCCAAACCGATGCTGCTCATCAATCACCACTAATCCCAATCGCTGAAAGTTTACGGTGTCTTGAATTAAGGCGTGAGTTCCGACTAGTAAGGGTAATTCACCAGTTACTAGCTGTGAATGAATTTGTCGCCGTTTGACTGTTTTAGTTGAACCTGTAAGTAATTCCACTGGCAAATATAACAGGTTAAACCAACTAACTAACTTACGGTAATGCTGTTCTGCCAAAACTTCTGTCGGGGCCATTAAGGCTGCTTGATAGCCCGATTGAATGGCGGCTAAAATTGCCACTACCGCCACAACAGTTTTACCTGAACCCACATCACCCTGTACTAGCCGATTCATCGGTGTGTTTTTTTGCAGGTCGTTGAGGATATCATTCAGGACTCGTTGCTGTGCGCCAGTCAGTTGAAATGGTAGGACTTCGTAGAATTTCTCGATTAACTGTCCTTTGGGAGCGAGAATAGCACTAGTTTGGATAGCTTTGGCTTGCTGCTGACGTTGTAATAAACCTAGTTGTAGGTAGAAAAATTCATCAAATACCAAGCGACGACGGGCAGTTTTGAGAGTATCGCTATCATCAGGAAAATGGATATTAGCGATCGCATCCTTTAATTCCATCAAACCATACTTTTCCCGCAAACCTTTGGGCAAGGGGTCTTTCAGTTGCGCCGCCGCAGGTAAAACCGCAATTACCGCCTCTCGTACCATATTCGCCATCACTCCCTCAGTGAGAGCATAAATTGGTACTACCCGCCCCATAGTTAAGGATTCAATGCTATCTCCTGGATTTGCCAACACTTCCAACTCAGGGTTATCCAGAGTCAAGCCATATTTACTACCTTTAACTAACCCACAAGCCGCCACCACACTCCCCACTGGGTAGCGTCGTTTTAAAGTTTCTTGCCAAGCACGACTAGTAAAACGCGCCCCCGCCCAAAAACGGCCTACTTTAATTTGACCCGTATTATCTTTGAGGACTAATTCTAAAATCAATAATTTTTGATTTTTGGGGCTAGTAAAGCAGTTGCAACGTTTGACTGTAGCCACAATTGTCACCGTTTCACCCCCCTGTAACTCCCGAATATTCACCTGACGGGCATAGTCAATATGGTCACGGGGGTAGTAAAACAGTAAATCGCGCACAGTATACAAACCCAACGCTGCCAATTTATCGGCTTTACGAATGCCTATTTCTGGTAAATCACTGAGTTTTTGGTCAATTTTAGGAGCTAACCTCCGGCTAACTTCCGCTACAAGCGGCGCAGAATTTGGAACTTTCGCTTTATAACTGCTCCTTTGTTCACCTGCGCCTCCGCTTCCCTGCTCCCCTTCCCCTTTTTGCACTTGGTAAAGATATCGTCGGGTTTCCGCTATTAAATGTTGACGCTCTTTCAGTTGTAGATTGGGATAATTAGCAAACTGCACTGCCAGTTCTTGCCAACGACGGCGTTCAGTTGGTGGTAAACTCGTAGGAAATTTCCCAAATGTGAGGCTGAGAAATTCACTGAAGCGGTACTGTCTACCCACCAAGTCTGTAAAACCGTGTTCGGCTTCTACTGCCAAGGCTTTATGTAAGCGTATCCAATCTGGCTGATCGTTAATCATTTAAAATTCAAAATTTCAAATCTCTTCTCCAGTCCTCAGTCCCCAGTCTCCTCTCATTAATCCTCATACCAACTAGAACGCCATGCAGCTTCGGCTTCCGCAATTGAGCGTTCCCTTTGCTTTCTTTGATACTCCCTTCCTAGTTTATTCAGTTGTACTAAAATGTCACGAATTTGCTTCCGACTAGCAGCAAGTGTTGCATCAGCAAATTCTATTTCTCCTAACCGCAAATTAATAGTCATAATTTGGGTTAAGCTCGATGCTTCTGCATCCTGCTCATCTTCAATTTCAATGACTAAGTTTAAGATGTTAGGCGGCCCTGGCATCATTTCTGCTGAAGCTTCCGAGGCTACTGCTGCTGCTTCTAAAATGGGTTCTGGTAATTTTTGAGGTAAAACTCCAGCTTTTTGTAAGCTCAAATTAGCTTCATGAGAAACTTTTCGTAGTGTCTGTTGCGTTTGGGCTTCTAAATGCTGTTGCCATTTGGCTAATTCTATGGGGTTAGAAATGTCAAAAATATGAGTCTGAGGAGAAACATCATGAGATGGTTCGGCAGATGCGGATGATAGGGTAGATGTTACTTCCTCATTTTCCACATCCTCCACACTATTGGTATCTTCCTCATCTTCAATGTTGTCGGAATCTGTAATTATTTCTACTTCTTCCTCAATCATCAGATGGGTGAGCAATATCTCTGCTGCTTGTTGACCCAAATTGCGGATACTTTGTTGTAATTTTTGTCGCTGATTTAATGACAACTTCAAAAAGTTTTCGGGATACCCTTGGGTACATAGGTGGTAACTTGCCAGAATTAACTGTTTTCGTAGTGCTTGACCCAAGGCTACTAAATAATTAGTATAAGCACTTTGGAGTTCTGTGGCGATCGCTTGAATTGCTTCTTGCAACACCGTAATATCCCGTTCAATTCGCTCAATTGCTCTGGCCATATCTTTAAATCTACTTGAGCCTTAATAGTACAAATGTATGTAATTTTTCGCAAATAATCATCTATATTTTTTATAATTTTAAATAAAATACAGGTCAGGCTATTTGCTTGACCTGTCCATAAAAAGTGATGAGTAATGAGTGTTCAGTTGTGAGTAACGAGTGCTGAGTCACGAGTGATTCTATCATTTCTCAATACTTATGTGCTTGTATTTGATGTCAGCCCTAAGCATTGTAGAAGTCTTTTAACTCACTACTCACTACTCAGCACTCACTACTCAGAACTATTTCGCACCCATTTGAGCAGCAACTTCTTCAGCAAAATTGCTTTCTTGCTTTTCAATGCCTTCGCCTAGGATATAGCGAACAAAGCGACGTGCTGAGATGTCTTCGCCGACTTTAGCCTTCACTTGCTTCATTAAGTCTTCTACAGAAATACTTTGGTCGCGAATGTAAGGTTGGTCTAGCAAAGTCATTTCTTTCAGGCGTTTTTCAATTCGTCCCTGAACGATTTTTTCTCTGATGTTTTCTGGTTTGTTAGCCAAGTCATCCTTACCCATTTCGATGTCTTTTTCTTTGTTGACAAACGCGGCAGGAATTTGGTCTACACTGACATACTCCACATTGGGACAAGCTGCAACTTGCATTGCTGCGTTGCGAGCCAATGCTCGGAATTCTTCATTAGTAGCAGCTGCTTCCGATTGAGAATTCACTTCGAGTAACACACCAACTCGACCACCAGTATGAATGTAGCTATCGACTACTCCTGGTGTATCGGCGATGGCAAAATTCACAAAGCGACGTACCTGAATATTCTCACCTAAATTAGTAACTGTTTGCTTGATAAATTCATCTACGGTAACGCTGTTATTTTCGATGTAAGGTTGAGCTAGCAAAGACTCAACACTATCAGCAGTCGCTGCTTGCTGGGCTAGATTTTTAACTAGAGCTTTAAAAGCATCGTTACGGGCAACAAAATCTGTTTGACAGTTGACTTCGATGAGTACGCCTACTTTGCCATCAGGCTGAACGTAGGTTTCCACCAAACCTTCCGCCGCAATGCGATCGCTTTTTTTACCCGCAGAGGCGATGCCTTTTTTCCGTAGCCAATCTATAGATTGTTCGATGTCGCCATCATTTTCTTTCAGGGCTTTTTTGCAGTCCATCATGCCTGCACCAGTTTTTTGGCGTAGCTCTTGGACGAGTTTTGCAGATATTTCCGCCATGTTGCCTCAATTCCTAACTTGACCTTGAGTTGTAATCGCTCACTAAAACAGTGCTGAGTTAAAAGTGCTGAGTTCACTCATCACTCATTACTCAGCACTCAGCACTATGCAAGAGTTTTAAGTATTTCTATCTTACTCAGGGCTGGGGAAGAAAAACGATGAAATCCAAACTCTTAAAGATGAAGTATGAAGTGTGAGCTTTGTCTGTTTCATGCTTCATCCTCATATTATGCTTATGCTCCCTCTTCTCCGTCGGGAGCAGACTCAGCATAATCACTTTCGTCGTATTCGTAATCTTCCTCGCCGCCTTCGTAGTCTTCGTAGTCTTCTTCTGCATCTAGCTGACCGTGACGACCTTCATAAATTGCGTCTGCCAATTTACCAACGATCAATTTAATTGATCTGATAGCGTCATCATTCGCTGGAATGGGAATATCTACTACATCTGGATCACAATTTGTATCCAGCATCGACACGATGGGGATAGACAGTTTTTGGCATTCTTGAACTGCGTTATATTCCCGACGTTGGTCTACAATTACCACCACATCAGGCACTTTCCGCATTGTTTTGATGCCGCCCAAATATTTTTGTAGCTTTGTCATTTCACGACGCAGCATAGATGCTTCTTTTTTCGGCAATAAATCTAATGCACCGTTTTCTTCCCGACGTTCCAAGTCTTTGAGGCGGTCTACTCTGGTTTTAATGGTTGCCCAGTTGGTGAGCATTCCACCTAACCAGCGTTGATTAATATAGTGAGAACCGCAACGGGCAGCTTCTTGGGCGATAATACCTGCTGCTTGCCGCTTAGTGCCAACAAAGAGAAACTTTTTACCTTGCTCGGCTTGTGATCGCATATAGTTATACGCGTCATCCATCAAATGGGCTGTTTGCACCAAATCGATGATGTGTACACCATTGCGAGATGTGTAGATGTAAGGAGACATCTTAGGATTCCAGCGTCGGGTCTGATGCCCAAAGTGAACTCCTGACTCCATCATTTGAGCCAATGAAACTACTGGCATATATTTTCTTACTCCTATTCGGGTTAAACCTCCACCCAGGTGTATTTCCCAATTTGGAAACACCCGAATTCCTGGATGTGCGGAATTTTAGACAACCCCCCTAGGGTAGCACATTTATGCTAATGGTGAACCCCAGAGGGATTATTGCAAATATGACCTTTATAAATTCAAGTATAAATTCAAGATAAAATAAATAAAAAAACGTCCTAGCAATAATTATTGCTAGGACGTTTTTTTATTTAAAAATAGAACCTGGCACTGAGCGATTGTGGCGGGAGGCAACCCTCCAACTATCGTAGCCGCAGCAATGTTTCACCTCTGAGTTCGGGATGGGGTCAGTGTGGTGCCAT